>JAGQRJ010000422.1 GCA_020425635.1 Planctomycetota bacterium
AGGTCAGCCGCGCGGTCGCCGCGGGCGCCGACCTCCCCCCCAGGACCTACGCCGCGCTGCTCGGGCTCTTGACCCCGCTGCTCCCCTGCGGCTGGCTCTACGTGTTCGCCGTCGTCGCCGCGGGGACCGCCAGCCCGCTCCGGGGAGCGGCGGTCATGGCCGCGTTCTGGCTGGGCACGGTCCCGATCCTGTTCGCGCTGGCCCTGGGGCTGCAGGCCGCGGCCCAGCGCTTGCGGAGCGCCGCCCCCGCCCTCGGCGGGCTGCTCCTCGTCGGGGTCGGCGCGCTGCTCGTGGCCGACCGCGGCCGACTGGACTACGCCCTCGGAGGGCCGAGCGCGAGTCGCGTGGAGCCGACCTCACCCGGCGCTGCGCCGCTGCCGACCCGGGCGCCGTGCTGCGGCGGCGCTGCGCCGGCGAGCCCCGCCGAGGAGCGGGTCCCGTGAGCTCGTCGACCCTCACCGCCGCCGCGCAGAGCTGCGCCCACTGCCGCCAGCCCCTGGACGCCGCGGCGATCGAGGGCCGCTTCTGCTGCTCCGGCTGCGCCGGCGTGTTCGCGCTGCTCCAGGGACAAGGGCTGAGCACCTACTACCGCCTGGCCCCCGAGGCGCCCCGCCCCGCCCCGCGCCCGACAGGGCGGGAGTACACGGAGTTCTCCGACCCCGGCTTCCTCGCGCGCTACGCCCGCGAGCTCCCCGGCGGGGGGCGCGCGATCGACCTCCGCCTCGAGGGCGTGCATTGCGGCGCCTGCGCGTGGCTCGTGGAGCGCCTCCCGCGGGTCCTGCCGGGCGTCGAGTCGGCGCGGCTCGACCTCGGCCGCGCGCGGGCCGACGTGCACTGGGACCCCGCGCGCACCGACCTCACCGCGATCGCGCGCCAGCTCGACCGCATGGGCTATCCGCCCCAGCCCTTCCGGGCAGGGACCGAGGAGGACGCCCAGCGCCGGGAAGACCGCGCGGCCCTCGTGCGCCTGGCGGTGGCTGGCGCGCTCGCGGGCAACGTCATGCTCATGGCCTTCGCGCTCTACAGCGGCGAGCTCGCGAGCATGTCCCCCGCGTTCCGCGCCGCGTTCCGCTGGGGCTGCCTGGCGCTGACCTTGCCCGCGGTCTTCGGGCCGGGCGCGGTGTTCCTCCGCGGCGCGCTCGCCGGGCTCCGCGCGCGCGCCCTTGGGGTCGACGTCCCGGTCTCGCTGGGCATGCTCGCCGGGCTCGTCGCGGGGACCGTCAACACCCTGCGGGGGGTGGGGGACATCTACTTCGACACGGTGTGCGTGCTCGTGTTCCTCTTGCTCTGCGGGCGCTGGCTCGAGCGCCGCCAGCGCCGACACCTGGCCAAGGTCGGCGACCCGCTGCAGACCTTGATCCCGACCTCGGCCCGGCGCGTGGTCGACGGCGAACCGCGCGAGGTCTACCGCGAGGCGCTGCGCCCCGAAGACGTCGTGCGGGTCTTGCCCGGCGAGCGCTTCCCGGTCGACGGCGAGGTCCTCCACGGGTCCTCGGAGGTCGACGCCTCGGTGCTCACGGGCGAGTCGCGCCCGCAGCCAGCGCGCCCAGGGGCGCGCGTGTTCGCCGGGACCCGCAACCTCAGCTGGCCGGTGGACGTGCGCGTCGAGGCCGCGGGCGAGGCGACCCGGGTCGGCAAGCTGCTCGAGGCGGTCACCCGAGAAGCCCGCGCGCGGGTCGGGGTCGTGAAGCTCGCCGATCGGGTCGCGGGCTACTTCGTGTTCGCGGTGCTCCTCGCCTCGCTGGCCGTGGGCCTCGGGTGGTGGTCCACCTCCCCCTCCCTCGCGATCGACCACGCGGTCGCGCTCCTGATCGTGACCTGCCCCTGCGCGCTCGGGTTGGCGACGCCCCTGGCCGTGGGGGTCGCCCTCGGTCGCGCAGCCCGGCGCGGCCTCCTGATCGGCGACGGCGACGTGTTCGAGCGCCTGGCGCAGCCTGGGCGAGTGTGGCTCGACAAGACCGGGACCCTCACCGCGGGTCGGCCCACGCTGCTCGCGTGGGAGGGGCCCGAGTGGGTCCAACCGCTGGTCCTGGCCCTGGAGCAAGGCTCGACCCACCAGCTCGCGCGCGCGTTCCGCGAGGCCTGGCCGTGCTCTCCTGCCCGAGGCGCGGAGGTCGAGCACGGCCCGCGCGGGGTCGAGGGCCGGATCGACGGGCGCGTCGTCCGGGTCGGCTCGCCCGCCTGGCTGGTCGCCGAGGGAGCCCCCACCTGGTGGCGAGCCTTCGTCGACCAGGCCCTCGCCGCAGGCGGCTCCCCGATCGCGGTCGAGGTCGACGGCGAGCTCGTCGCTGGCGCGGCCTTCGGCGACCCCCTGCGCGAGGACGCCCCCGCGGTGGTCGACGCGCTCCGCCGCCAGGGCTGGCGGGTAGGGATCCTCTCCGGCGACCACCCTGGCGCGGTCGCCCACGTCGCCCGCGCGCTGAGCCTCGCGCCCGAGGACTGCCACGGAGGGCTCTCGCCGGACGACAAGCTCGCCCACGTGAAGGACACCCCGGGCACGGTGCTCATGGTCGGCGACGGAGTCAACGACGCCCTCGCCCTGGCGGCGGCCTCGGTCGGGGTCGGGCTCCGCGGCGGCGCCGAGGGCACCCTGACCGTGGCCCACGTCTACGCCACCCGCGACGAGCTCTCGGCGGTGCTCGATCTGCTCGAGGTCGCGCGCAGCGCCCGGCGGGTGGTGCGGCGCAACCTGCGGCTCTCGCTGGCCTACAACCTGCTCGCGGCGAGCCTCGCGGCGGCCGGCTGGATTCGCCCCCTGCTCGCGGCCGTGCTCATGCCCCTCAGCTCCCTCAGCGTCCTGGGCAGCTCCGCGCAGGCAGGGAGGACCCCGTGAGTGTGCTCTACCTGTTGATCCCGCTGGCGATCGCGCTGGCCGGCGTCGCCGCCTGGGCCTGCGTGCGCGCGATCCTCAGCGGTCAGTTCGAGGACCTGGAGACCCCGGCGGAGCGGATCCTCTGGGACGACGAGCCGCTCCCCGCTCCGCCCCTCGAGGCGGGCCCCCCCGGAGGTGGGCCCCGGGCGCGTTGACCCCTGCCCCAACCCGACTCATAGTAGGGGCATGCTGACTCTGACGATCTCCCTCAACGGCAAGCCCTTCAAGACCGTCACCTCCGACGGGTCCAAGAAACTGGTGTTCGGGCGCGGGGCCTCCTGCGACGTCGTCCTCTCCGAGCCGACCGGAGGGGCGAGCTCCGAGCACGCTCGGATCGAGTGCTCGGGGGGGGTGTTCTCGGTCTTCGACCAGGGCAGCACCAACGGCACCGCGCTCAACGGGACCCGGATTCGCCCGCACACCGGCACCCCGATCGCGGACAACGACCAGATCCACATCGGGAAGTGGCTCGTGGAGTGCAAGCTCGACGCGCCCCAGGTCACCGCGCTGCCCAACGTCCCCGCCGAGGGTCCCGCCGACCACCGCGCGGAGAGCTTGCACACCGCCCTGCGCGCGGCCTCGAAGCGCGGCGCAGACGCGGTGCAAAAGGCGCTCGTGGACGCGCTCAACCGACTGGACCCGGACGGCCAGCGCAGCGTGCTCAACGGCCTGCTCCAGCTGACCCAGGGCGACGCTCAGCTCCAGGCCGCGGTGCGCGCCGAGCTCGGGCGCCGCGAAGCGATCCGGGACGCCTGCGTGCAGGCGGTCAGCTCGCTCGCCGCCCGCCACGGCGGCTTCGAGGCCTTCAACTCCGTAGAGGAGGTCAACCGCTTCTTCCGCCTCTCCGATCAAGCCCTGGAGCTCATGCTCGAGTGGATCGTCAACACCCTGAGCGCGCGCAAGACCTTCGAGGAGAAGTTCAGCGCCAAGGTGACCCGCTTCTTCGGGCTCGACTCGAACCCGATCAAGCACGCCCTGACGCCGAACCAGGCGGGCCGCTACCTGCTCAACCCGGCCGACGCGCGCGACCCTGCGCAGATCAAGCAGAACCTCGCCGAGGCGTTCCGCCATCTCTCCGTGCACCAGCTCTCGCTGGTGGCCGGGATCCAGTCGGCGCTGAAGGCCGCGGTGGAGCAGCTCGACCCGGCGAAGATCGAGGCCCGCGCGAGCCACTGGCTCGGCGGCTCCTTCAAGCGCGGCAAGGCCTGGGACCTGTTCAAGGAGACCTACCAGGGCTTGCTCGACAACGACAGCAAGCTCTTCAACGAGGTGATCTACCCCAACCTCCGCCACGGCTACCTCGCCGCCCACGAGACCCAGGGGATCGGCGAAGGCGCGG
>JAGQRJ010000423.1 GCA_020425635.1 Planctomycetota bacterium
GCCGCGCCCCCCGCGCGTGCGGGTCCAGGCGCCGACCCCCGCGCCCGCGGACGCGCCCCGGGTGGTGAACCCTCAGGGGGTCGGGATCCCGGGCGCGCGCGTCGCGATCCGGCTCGAAGGCAGCGAGCGCGTGCACGGTGTGCTCTGCGACGGCGCCGGACGCTTCAGCCTCAAGGGACTGCCCAGGGGGGCTTGCGAGCTCGTCGCGGCTGCGCCCGACTGGGTCGCCTCGAAGCCCGTGCGCTGGTGCTCGGGCGACGCCCCGCCCACGATCACGCTCGACCCGGGTCTCGCGATTCGGGGCCGCGTCGCGCGGGTCGACGGGGGCTCCCTGCCCGCGGGGGTCGCCGTCTTCGTTGAGCAGGCGCCCGAGGCCTACGTTGGGCCCGAGCGCGTGGAGGTCGACGCCAGCGGGGCGTTCTCCCTGCGCGGGGTGCCGGCTGGCGCCCTGAGCTTGCGGGCGAAGTGCCTGGGCTGGGCGGGCTCCACGCTCGGAGGCTCGAGCGCCGCGCTGGCGGCGCAGGAGCCGCAGCTCGTCTTGCGGCGGCTCGAGCTCTGCGGACGCGTCGAGGGCGGGAACCCGGCCCTGGCGCCTCCCGAGGTCGTAGCCGTCGACGCCCTCGGCGCCCGGCTCGAAGTCCAGGCGCGCGCCGGCGGCTTCGCCTTCGCCCTGCCCCACGGCGGCCCTTGGCGCCTCCGCGCGCGGCAAGCCGAGATCAGCTCGGCGTGGGTCGAGCGCTCGCTGGACGACGCCGACCCGGGACCGTTGACCCTCACCCTGGAGGAGCTCCCGCGGATCCTGGGCGTCGTCCATGGACCGGGCGGCGAGCCCCTGGAGGGGGCCAGCGTGTGGGTGGGGGAGGAGGCGGGGGCTTGCAGCACCGACGCCGGGGGAGGGTTCTCCCTGCGCCTCCCCGACCCCGAGGCCAGGACCCTGCACGCGCGCTACCCGGGGCTGGCGGGCGTCGCGGTCTCGCTCGCCGACTACGACCTCGCCCAGCCCGTCGTGCTCCGGCTCGACACGCTGATCCCCCTCGAACGCCGCCCGTTCCTCGGCGCCGACGGCGCCCCGCTCGAGGTCGGCCTCGCCTTCGACCCCCTGCCCCCCGACCCGCATGTTCACGCGCTGGGCCGCCCGGCCTTCGACGTGCAGCTCGACGCGCAGGGCCTCCCCCGGCTCGACGGCTTGCCCGACGGGGTGTGGGTCGTGTCGTTCCCCGAGCCCGCCCCCGACGAGCTGCGCGCCTGGGTGCGCGAGGTCGACACCCAGGACCAAGGCCTGAGCCTCGGGTTCAGCGCGCCCGCGCTGCGCGGCAAGCTGGCCGGGCACGTCGCCCTGCGCGGCGAGGAGCCCGAAGGGGTGCAGCTCCTCCTGCAGCCGGCAGATCCCGAGGCGAGCGAGTTCCAGTTTCGCGCAGCCCGCTTCCCTGCCGCGGACGGGAGCTTCGAGTTCTCGGCGGTGCCCGCGGGCGAGTATCGGCTGCAGGCCCTGGGTCCGAGCGGTCGCGGGGAGCCTCAGCGCGTGCAGGTCGTGGAAGGGGCCACGACCCGGGTCGTCCTGGACGGACGGTGACCCCTCACGACCCGCGAAACGCGCGCTGCACGTCGGCCTCGCTGAGCTGAAGCTCGCGCACGAGCGTGTTCAGCGCCCGCTGCTCGGGCACCGCGAGGGCGCCGTCGGCGCGGAGCACGCGGAGCACGTCGGCGAGCACGCGCTTGCGCGCGGCCTCGGAGGTGGGCACGTGAAACGCGCTGAGCTCCCGGCGCGCGACGCGCGCGATCGCGTCGCGCACGGTCGCTTGGTCGAGCCCCAGCGCGCCAGCCTTGGCCTCGAGCAGCTCGCGCTCGGCGGGGTCGAGCTTCCCGTCGAGGCTCGCGGCGAGGGCCAGGTTCTCGAACACCTCCAGCGGCGAGAGCGACCCTGGGGGCGCCAGCGA
>JAGQRJ010000424.1 GCA_020425635.1 Planctomycetota bacterium
CTCTGCCAACGCGCCGCGGGGTCGCGCTCGAGGCAGCGCAGGATCGCGCCCTCGAGCCACGGGGGCACGTCGTCGCGAAACGAGCGCAGGGGCGGCGGGGTCTGGCACGCCGCCCCGGCCACGACGCTGGCGGGGGTGTCCCCCACCACGGGGGGCCTCCCGCACAGGAGGAAGTAGAGCGTCGCCCCCAAGCCATACACGTCCGCCGTCGGGCCCACGTCGCCCGTCGAGGCCTGCTCCGGCGCGAGGTAGCCTGGGGTCCCGAGCACGACCCAGCTCTGGGTCAGGGCCTGGGACTCCTCGTTCACGAGCAGCGCCTTGGCCAGGCCGAAGTCGCAGAGCACCGGACGCCCGCTCGCGTCGAGGAGCACGTTCTCCGGCTTGACGTCCCGGTGCAGCAGCCCCTCGGCGTGGGCGGCCGCCAAGCCCTCCGCGAGCTGGACGCCGAGCTCGGCGACCCGCTCGGGGGGCAGCGGCGCGGCGCGCTCGTAGAGCGCCTTCAGCGAGCCGCCCGGCAGCAGGTCGAGCGCCACGAAGAGCGCGCCCTCGTGCTCGCCGACGTCGCGCACCCGGGCGACGTTTGGGTGCGCGATCGCCGCGAGGGCGCGGACCTCGCGCACGAAGCGTTGGCGCTCCTGGGGCTGGGCCTCGGCGCCCTCGGTGAGCACCTTGATCGCGACCCGCCGCTCGGGCGCGTCGGGGCGCGTGGCCTCGTAGACCACGCCCATGCCCCCGCTGCCCAGCGTGCGCAGCACGCGGTAGGGGCCGACCTGGGCGGGCTGCTCGGCGCGCTGGGTGAGGTCCAGGGGCTCCGCGGCCCGCAGCAGCTTCGCGGCGAGGTCGCGGTTCTTGGGCTGGTGGGGGTCGGGCACCCTCGCATTGTGTGCCTCGCAGGACCGCGGATCCAGAGGCCTCCGTCACCCCTCGGCGCGGCGTATACTCCGACCCCTGTCGGGACGCGCCCGACCAGCGAGGAGGACGCCATGGACCCTACGGAGCTGCGCGCCGTCGTCGAGCTCGCGATCGAGCGCCTGGACGAGGGGGCCGCGGTCGGCGACGTCCTCGAGGGCCTCACGGCCGCGGGGATTCCGGAAGACGCCGTCGGCGACCTGGTCCGGGCGTGCGCCTCGGCGTTCGAGCTGGCTGAGTCCGACGAGGACCTCGAGCCGGAGCAGCTCGTCGCGGCGCTGACCGAGGGCGGGACTTCGCCGGAGCTCGCCGAGCTGATCTGCGACGCCCTGTTCCTCGGCGACGACGACGACGACGACGACGACGGTGGCTGGGGCATGGACCTGGACGTGGTCGAGGGGATCCACGTCCTGCGCCTGACCGGGGACGTGAGCGAGCTCGACCCCGAGGGGCGCGCGGCGATCCGGGAGAAGATCCTCGAGCCGGTGTTCGCCGAAGACTGTCGGCTCCTGATCGACCTGCGCGAGACCTCGTTCTTCCAGGCCGACGTGGTCGGGCTCTTGATCAGCGACGTGCTGGCCATGCGCGACGCAGGGGGCGACCTCAGCGTGCTCGTCGGCGACGACCACGCTGAGCTGGTCGAGAACTACCGCCTGGGCGACGTCGTGCGCGTGGAGCACGAGGACGCGGCCATGCGCCGCTTGAGCGAGCTCACGGAGGCCCCTCTGGGCGCCGAGCGGCTCGCCTGCGCGCGCAGCGTCGAGGGCGGGGTCGGGGTGCTCGCGCCGCGCGGGGCGATCGACACGCGGACCCTCGAGGGGTTCGAGCGGGAGCTGCGCGCGCAGCTCGCCGAGACGCCGCAGGTGGTCTTGGACTTCAGCGAGGTGACCTGGGTCTCCTCGGCGGGGTTCGGGCTCCTGGTCCGACACGCCAGCGGGAGCGCGCTCAAGGTCGCAGGCCTGCGCGGCCCCGCCGCGCTCGTCGCAGAGGTCCTCGGCTTGCAGCCGATCCTCGGCCTGCAGCCCACCCGCGCCGCCGCCCTCGCCGCCTTCGCCTGAGCCGCGGAGCTCCGGAATGCGAAGACGGGCGAGGTGTCTCGCCCGTCTCCGTGAGGTTCTTCGTGTGAATCGTCGGTGAGGTTCTTCGTTTACACGTGCTACGAGAGGTTCGGGGTGAAGGAAGGGTAAGAGAGGTTTCGTTGGCTCGCGGAAAGCGCAGCTGCGTTTCCCACTCGCTTCACCCTTCTAATGACCCGAGGGGCGCGTTTTGTAACAGGGAAGTACAGAAAAGGACCCGAGCCCCGGGCTAACCCCTTTGTTCGCAGCGCGAAGCGGGCGAAAAACACGCGAGGCCCAGGGATCGCTCCCTGAGCCTCACGCGTCCACGAGTGTGTTGGGTCGACCTACGACTGGGGCGCGGCGAAGTCGAAGGTGGTGGGCAGCTTGCCGCCGGAGAGCCACTCCCAGTCGATCTTGCGGTAGGCGAAGCCGAGCTCGTCCATGTGGGGCGGGGTGGACTCGTCGCGCTC
>JAGQRJ010000425.1 GCA_020425635.1 Planctomycetota bacterium
ACCCCGAGGTGCACGCCCACGGCGACCGCGGCCGCGACCGCGCGGCGTCTCCAGCCCAGCTCGCGACCCCTACCCGCCTCGACGCCGTTGCCGACGAAGCCGAGGCTGGCGAGGGCCACCCCGAACACGACCTGTCCCCCGGGGCTGGGGAGGATCGCCCAGGCGGCCGCTGCGCCGAAGGCTGCGAACAGGCCGGCCGAGAGCGCGTCTGCCGTCGCGCTGGCGAGGAACTCTTGCCGCGGGGAGCTCAGCTCGACTCCGGGCGCTGCCTGCGCCGCAGGCGCTCCGCGACCTGGCTCGTGCAGCTCACGAGGGCCTCGCGCACCTGCGCGAGGGTCGGCTCGCCGCTGTTCCGCGGCGGCGAAATCAAGACGTCGACGCCCTTGGGCAGGCGATCCTTCTCCAGGCGGAACGCCTCGCGGTAGAGCCGCCGCAGACGGTTGCGCGCGGGCGCGCGCCCGTAGCGCTTGCTGACGGCCATGCCGCAGCGCGAGTAGGGCAGCCCGTTGAGCGCCACGAGCACGCGGACCACGTCGTCACCCCCGCGCCGGCCGTGGGCGCGCAGGCCGGCGAACACCAAGCGGCCTCGCACGTGCTCGGCAGGGCCCAGGCGACCTCCCGCGCGGACGCCGGCGGGCGCCTCCGGGGTCGGCGCAGGGTGCTCATCCGCGCTCATGCAGCGGCTCCTCCAATCGGATACTCTGCACCAGGCGAACCGGGAACGAAAGCCCAAAGCCCGCGCCCGAAGGGTTCAGCGCGTCGCTGAGCCGGTGAGCAAGAGTGAGGACGGTCATGGACCGGACAATCGAAGACGGCTGGCGCCCGCGCCCCGGAGAGGCGAGGGCGTGAAGGTCCTGCTCGTGGACGACTCCATGCTCTCGCGGAAGGTCCAGGCCAAGGTCCTGCGCGAGGTCGGGGTCAGCGAGATCGTCGAGGCCAAGGACGGCCTCGACGCCTTCGCCAAGCTCGAGGACGCGAACTTCGAGGTCGGGCTCGTGCTCACCGACTGGAACATGCCCGGGCTCGACGGCGTGTCCTTGATCAAGAAGATCCGCGCGCACCCGCGCGGCGGCAACCTGCCGGTGATCGTGATCTCCAGCGAGTTCCAGCCCGACAAGGTCGGCCAGGCGTTCAAGGCCGGGGCGAGCGCCTACGTCACCAAGCCCTTTCGCACCGAGGTCCTCCGCCAGCGGATCGCCTCGGTGCGCGGGATCGCGGACCTCACGAGCTCGGACAAGCCGCTGCTCGAGGGCGACCTCTCGCGGCTCGGGTTCGCGGAGCTGGTGAGCTTCCTCAACTACTCGCAGAAGTCCGGCGAGCTGATCGTCAACCTCGAGAGCGGCGAGGCCGGGGCGTCCTTCGAGAACGGCGAGGTCCGCGACGCGTGGATCGGGCGCTTCTCGAGCGAGGCGGCCTTCCGCGCGCTGACCCGCCTCGAGCGGGGCAGCTTCAGCTTTCACGAAGGTCGCCCGCCGCGCACCCAGCGGATTCAGGCCTCGACGCTGTCGCTGCTGATGGAGGCGGTGAAGGCCCTCGACGAGGAGGGCAAGGGTGGCTGACCCCCCCGGCGCGAGCCAACTCAGCCTCGTCTTCAACGCGCGCGGGCGCTCGGTCGTGTACCCGCTGCCCCCCGGGCCGACCTCGCTCGGGAGCGCCGCCGACAACGACCTGGTGCTCGAGGGCGAGGGCGTGCAGCCGCACCACGCGGTGGTCTCGCTCGAAGCCGACGGGCTCGTGCTGCGCGACCTGTTCGCGGGAGCGACGGCGATCAACGACGAGCCCCGCACGAGCGGCCCCCTGCGCGCGGGCGACGTGTTGACCCTCGGGCGCCTGCGCCTCCGCGTGCTCCGGGTGGCGACCACGTCGCGCCGAACGCGGCGGCCAGATCCGAAGGACGACACGACCAAGCGCGCGAGCCGCCACGGCCTCACCGAGGAGCCCCGAGGCGCCGGCAGTAGCGGAGAGTTCCGTCGCCCCTCGAGCCGCAGGATCACGAGCACCAGCGTGCGCCCGCTCGACCCGCTGGCCAGCGGACCCCAGCGCCGTCCGAGCGACCCCGCCACCAGCGGCACCCGGCGCCGCCCGACCGAGCCCGTGAGCGGCGCCCGCCGCCGTCCGAGCGACCCCGCCACCAGCGGCGGCCACCGCCGCTCGACCGAGCCCCACACCAGCGGTCGGCGGCGTCGCCCCTCGGGCGAGGGCGCGATCCCCGGCGAGTCGCCGCTCTCGGCCAGCGGCACCCGGCGCCGCAGCGCGCGCACCTCCTCCGACTGGCTGGGCGAGCTCAACGGAGACCCCGAGGAGACCCAAGGCGTCGGAATCCGCGCCCGCTCCAGCGCCGCGGTGAACCCGCAGGTCGAGGAGCTCGAGGAGCGCGTCAAGCAGCTGAGCGCGAGGTTGCGCAACGCCGAGACGCGGGCCCGCAGCGCGCAAGAGCGGCTCAAGCACCTCGAGCAGGTGCTGGCCGAGCGCGAGGCGGGGGGCGAGGGCGACCAGGACCACCTCGACCTGGCGAGCCTGCACGAGCTGTGCACGTCCATGGTCGACGAGCCAGACCTGGAGCGGGTCCTGGAGTTGATCACCGAGTCGCTGCTCGAGACCTTCAGCGCCGACCGCGCCGTGCTGATCCTCACCGAAGAAGACGGCCGCAACCCGTTGATCAACGTGGAGCGGGTCCGCGGACGGTCGGCCGCCGAGTCCGAGGAGACCGGCGTGGCCCCGGAGATCCTCGAGCAGACCCTGCACACCCGCCGGGTGCTCGAGGTCAACGGAGAAGAAGACGGCTTCGGCGGGCTCTCGGCGCCGATCCTGCGCAGCGGACGCACCTTCGGGATCCTCTACTTCGAGCGCACCGAAGCGGGCGGCCCCCCGATCGGGAGGTCCGACACGCAGCTCATGAGCGTGTTCGCGACCCTGGCGTGCCTGGTGATCCAGCCGCTCATGAGCGAAGAGCTGACCTAGGCCTGGCGCAGCGCGCGGGCCGCGGCCAGGGCGCGCTCGAGCTCGCGGGCGATCGGCTCCAGATCTGGGGCGCGCCCCTCGCGGGCCTCGCGCGCGGCAGCGCCGCAGGCTGCGCGCAGCGGACCCGCCCCCAGGCTCGCGGCGTTGCCCTTGAGCGCGTGGGCCGCGCGGCTGGCGCCCGCGACGTCCCCTGCCGCGAGGGCGCCGCGCGCGCGCTCGAGGAGCGCGGGCGCGTCGACCAGGAACATGTCGATCAGCTCGGCGACGAGGTCAGGCTCCCCGGGGGCGGCGTTCTCGCGCAGGTCGTCGAGCAACGAGAGGTCGAGGGGAACGGGGGCGTCGGCGTCGTCCGTCAGCGGCTCCCCCGCAGCTAGTTTCCGCCGACCGCGCGCAGGCGGCGACGCAGCCCCTTGAGCACGGGGTTGGTGCGCAGGTCACCCGAGGCTTCGAGGCGGTCGAGCTGCTCGAGGGCGACCGCGCAGCGCACGGGGTCGCCCGAGAGCCTGGCCTGGCGCATTTCGGCCATGAGCTGCATTTGGTCGTCGCCGCAGGCCGCGAAGCGCTGCTCCCACACCGCGCGGGAGTCTTGCCCGTCCTCGTCCTGCGCCTCGTCCTTGCGGGCCTCGTTCGATCCCTCGAGGGACTCCAGTGAGAGCTCTCGCCCCTCGTCCTGCACCCGCTGCTGCTCGGGCGCGAGCTCCTTGGCGTCCGGCGCCGGGTCGGAGGCGGGAGGGGTCCGCGCGTACCCGTCCGCGTTCGCCGGCGCGTCGCCTGGGTCGGCCTGCGCGTCGCTCGGCTCGGGGAAGGCCGAGGCCGGCGCGCCCGCTTCGCTCGGTTTCCCAGCGGGCTCCTCGTCGTCGGCGCCGGTCGCTTCGGCGTCGGCGCGGCCGTTCTCGACGCCGCTCGCGTCGTCCTGGACGCTGCTGGCCCGGCCGCCGCTCGTGCCGCCCGCCGCGCGCCATTTCTTCGCGGGAACCGCTCCCTGGCCGAGCTTCTCGAGGGCCTTGTCGGCCAGGAGGGCGTCCTGGTCCTGGGTCTTCTCCTCGAGCATGGGCTCCGCCTCGTAGCCCTCCCCGCCCCAGGCTCCGGGGGCCGGGAGGCCGGCGAGCTGCTCCAGCCCCGCCCCGTCGACCGACGCCGTCTCGGTCCCGCCGCGGGACACCGCCCGGTAGTCGACCACGCGAGCCAGGGGGCGCAGCTCCGCGGCGAACTCCTGCGCCTTCGCGGCCAGCTCGTCGAGCACGTGCTCGCGGCTCACCGTGTAGATCTTGGAGTAAGTCTTGAACCCTTTGCCGTCGGGATAGACCGCGCGGATCGTGACCCCGACCTTGTCGCCGTCTTCGAAGAACCTGCCGCCGACGGCGCCCTCCCAGCGAGTCCCGCCGAGCAGAGCCTCGACGCGGTCGGTGTCCTTGAGGTCACCGAGGGGCTCGAGCTGTACGTCGATCTGCGCGCCTAGCTCGGAGGCGAGGAACTCGGGGATCGCGTCGGCGAGCCAGGCGAACTCTTCCGACGACGAGCCGTTGGTCCAGGTGCTGACGATCCCGATCCGCGCCGAGCGGGTCGCGTCCTGGGAGAGCCCGCTGAGCCAGACGTAGAGCCCGCCGGACACGAGGAGCAGCACCGCGGCGAGGCTTCCCAGGCGCCCGACCATGGAGCGCGTCGGGGGCGTGTAGCCCTCGCGGGCCGGGGCCTGGCTGGTGAAGCTCGCGAGCAGGGCCTTGGCCTCCTGCGAGGTCGGGGTCTTGACGCGGACGGTGGCCGCGATCGCGGAGCCGAGCCCGCTCGAGGTCGGCAGCACCGGCGCGCCGTCTCCGGAGAGCGAGGGCAGGACCCGCTCGAGGTCGTCCACCAGGGCCTCGGCGGTGGGGTAGCGGTCCTCGGGTCGCTTCTGCAGCAGGCGGTCGACCACGGCGATCAGCGAGGGCGGCAGCTCGGGGCAGCGTCCAGCCAAGGGCGCCGGCGGCGACGACATGATCTGCGAGAAGAGCGCGACCGGGGTCTTGGCGTCGTGGGGCAGCACCCCCGAGAGCAGCTCGTAGAGCACGACCCCCAGCGAGTAGAGGTCGGAGGCAGCCGAGACGTCGTCGGTCGCGCACTGCTCCGGGGAGCTGTAGTGCGGCGTCCCCATGTAGATCCCGGTCTGGGTGATCGACGAGACCCCGCTGCGCGCGAGTCCGAAGTCGGCGAGCTTCACCTCGCCGTCCTCGGTCAGCAAAATGTTCTCGGGCTTGAGGTCGCGGTGCACGATCCCGCGCTTGTGGGCGGCGCCGAGCCCGCGGGCCGCGTCGCGCACGATCTGCACGGCCTGGCGCGCGGGGAGCTTGCCCTGCTCGGCGAGCTCCTTGAGCGAGCCGCCCTCGATCAGCTCGAGGGCCATGAAGGCCACGCCCTCTTCCGCGGCGGCGTAGTAGACCTGGACCACGTTGGCGTGGTTGACCTGGGCGGCCAGGCGGGCCTCGCGCACGAAGCGGTCGATGTACTCGATGTCTTCGGCGAGCTGCGGGGTCAGGACCTTGACCGCGACCGGGCGCTGGAGGTTGGTGTCGTGAGCCAGGTAGACCGTGCCCATGCCGCCCTGTCCGAGCTTGCGATCGACCCGGTAGGGGCCGAGGTTCCGTCCGACCATGGAGGGTGCTGACGTGGTGCTCACGAAGGGTTCGACTCGGGGCGTTCGCCCATGGTTCCTGGGTTCCTGAGCTCGCTGGCGGACGGGCCGGTCACGGCTCTAACTGCAGCATAGCCACGTCGTTGCTGTCCCACCACGGCCTCCTAAGGACCGCACAACGTCCACGCGGTCCGTGGGGGTGATGGATTGCGCAGCGCCCGGGGCGTCTGTAGAATCCGCCGCCTAACTCGCTTTATCACAAGGGGCTTAGATATGACTCGCGGCTACCGTCCGCCGGCGTGGGGGATCGCCCTCGCCCTGCTCTGCCCCTTGACGGGTTGCTCCCTCGACAAAATGGTCGCGGGCAACATGGCTCCGGTCCTCCGGCGCACCGCGGACGAGTTCAACCGCACGCCGATCGACCGCGCCGCGCGGGAGGCTGGCCCGGGCCTGCTCGCGACCCTCGAGGGGATCGTGGCGACCGCGCCGGACAACCCCGAGCTGCGCCTGCTGCAGGCGGAGCTCAACGCTGGCTTCGCCTTCGCCTTCCTCGACGTGCCCGACCCCGAGTGGGCCGAGCACCACTACCGCGTGGCTCAGCGCGGCGCCCTCCGCGCGTGCGCCGACGAGGACGAGGACCTCGCGGACACGCTCGCCGACTCCACCGGCGAGGCGCTGACGGCCGCGCTCGCGGACGCCGACGAAGACGCGCTGCCGGCGCTGTTTTGGTGGGCCTTCGCCCGGGGCGCCGAGATCAACCTGCACCGCAACGAGCCCGGCGAGATCGCCAAGCTCGAGCGCGTGGACGCGGTCATGGGCTGGGTCCTCGAGCGCGAGCCGGGGTTCTTCAACGGCGGCCCGCACCTCTACATGGGGATCCGCATGGGGCTCCTGCCCAAGAGCCTCGGCGGCAACCCGGAGGAAGCGGCCTCGCACTTCGAGGCGGTCGACCGGATCACCGGGGGCAAGCACCTCCTGGCGCAGGTGCTGCGCGCGGAGTTCTGCGCGCCTCACCTGGCCGCCACCGAGAGCGGCGCGTCGATCGACCAGATCCGCGCGGCCCAGCGCGCGGCGTGGGACGCGTTCTACGGCGGGCTGAAGGCGGTGCTCGAGGCGCCCGCGGACCTCTGGCCCGAGCAGGCGCTGCTCAACGCGGTGGCCAAGACCCGCGCTCGCCGCCTGCTCGCGGACCCCGAGGCTTACAACATCATCGTGCCCGAAGGGGTTACGAACGAGTTCGCCCCCGAAGACGAGGAGTCCTGGGAAGACGGCGAGGACGAGTGGGTCGAGGACGAGCAGGGCGAGTAAGCCTTGCTCGTGCTGAATCCACCCCCCCCTCCTTTCGTTCTCAGGGTCCCCTCAATCAGGAGAGTCGCCATGCGAATCAACCCCGCCTTGCTCACCTGCTGCGCCCTGCTCGCAGCCAGCGCCCCGCTCGCCGCCGCCCCTGGCAAGGCGATCCGGCTGCGGATCGCGACCCAGGCCCCCGACGGCACGGTGTGGATGGAGGCCATGAACGACATCAAGCGCGAGGTGCAGAAGCGCACCAAGGGCCGGGTGAAGTTCGAGTTCTATCCCAACGGGAGCCAGGGCGACGAGAAGGCCGTGATCGAGCGCATGGAGGCGCAGATCATGGACGGCGGGCTGTTCACCGGGATCGGCCTGGGCGAGGTGCTGCCCAAGATCCGGATCCTGGAGCTGCCCTTCACCTACAGCAACACCGCGGAGCTCGAGACCGTCAAGGCCGCGCTCGAGGACGAGTTCAAGCAGGGCTTCGAGGACAAGGGCTTCGTCATGCTCGGCTGGGCCGAAGTGGGCTGGGCCTACATCTTCTCCAAGAACGAGGCGCGCAACCTGGAGGAGCTGCGCAAGCGCAAGATCTGGCGTTGGCAAGGCGACCCCCTGGCGGAGCGGACCTTCCAGTCCTTCGAGCTCAACGGGGTGCCCCTGGCGCTGACCGGCGTGCTGACCTCGCTCGAGACCGGCATGATCGACTCGGTCTACAACTCGCCCTACGGCCTCGTGGGCCTGCAGTGGCACCGTGACCTGCGCTACATGAGCCGCATGAACGTCGGGCACGGGACCGGGGCCCTGCTCGTGCGCCGCGAAGCGTGGGAGAAGATCCCGACCAAGATGCGCGAGGGGATCGCCAAGCTCGCCCGCGAGCGGCTCGATCAGCTCCTGGACGAGGTCCGGCAGAAGAACGAGGAGACGATCGAGGAGCTCAAGGGCAACGGCATGAAGATCATTCCGATCCCCGAGGAGGAGATGCCTCGCTACCTCGAGCTGGGCAAGAAGACCGCCGACGACATGGTCGGGAGCCTCTACACCCAGGAGCTGCTGGACAAGGTGCGCGGGATCCTCACCGAGGCCCGGGCCAAGTCGAGCGAGTAGCCTCGCGCCCCATGCACGCCTCCCCCGCTGAGCCCACCGCGCCCCAGCCCGCGATCGTTCGCGCGCTGCTCGCCCTGCGTCAGGTCGACCAGTTCGTGCAGCGCTTCGAGGTCGCCGTGTGCGCGGCCTCGCTGGCGGTCATGATCCTGCTCGCCTTCGTGCAGGTCTTCCTCCGTCAGTTCCAGGGGGAGGTCTTCCAGCCGGTGGGGTGGTTCGACACCGTCACCCGCAACCTGGTGATCTGGGTCGGCATGTTCGGGGCGAGCCTGGCGACGACCGAGGGCCGCCACATCGCGATCGAGGCGGTGCCGAAGTTCCTGCCTCCCCGGGGGAGGCGGCGCTTGAGCGTGCTGGTCAGCCTCGTGACCGCGGCGGTCACCGGGCTCCTGCTCGCGCTGGTGCTGGTCTACCTGGTCAAGAGCCAGATCCCGCGCACGCTGCCCATGTTCACGATCGCGGCCCTCGACCTCAAGGTCTACCGCTGGCCGTTCCTCGTGGTGGTGCCGCTCGGGCTGGCGCTGATCGCGCTGCGCTGCCTGCTGCAGGCCGCCGAGGCCGTGTTCATGCCCGACGCGCTCTACGTCGATCACTCCGACGACCTGGCGGAGGAGGTGGCGGAGCACTCCGAGGAGGTCGCTCGAGCGGCCACGGCGCTGCTCCTCGCGAGCGACTCCTCGCGCCAGGGCCTCGACGCCGACTCCGCGCGCGCCGCGGTGCGCGAAGCGCTGGGCGAACCCCCAGAGACCGAGCCGCTGGTGGCCAAGGGGCCGCAGCCGAAGAAGGTCGTGGGGCGCTCGACCGACGAGATCCCGATCTACCGCGACCTCGCCGACGACGAGGACCTGCGCGAGCCCGACCCCGAGGCCGAGCCCGAGGGCGAGCTCTTGACCACCGCGGACCTGCTCGCGCCCTACGACCCCAACGCCCCCGACCCCGACGCGGTCGACTTCGGGCGCAGCGAAGACGCCCTCAGCGAGACCCCCGACCCCGAGGAGCCCGCGGCGCCCGCGCCCGGCTCGGGCGCCCTCGAGTTCACCCAGCGCCTCCCCGACCCCGAGCTGCCCACCACCTCCGACGAGCTCGACGACGAGGCGAAGGACGCGCCATGACCGAGCCCCGCCCGGCCCCGCTCCCCTGGTGGCAGCGTCCCCTCCCCTGGCGCCTGCGCGGCAGCCTGCTCGTGGCCGCCGCGCTGCTCGTGCTCGTCGCTTGCAACGGCGAGCTGGGTGTGCTGCGGCCCGTAGACGCCGAGCGCGAAGGCGCCCCGACGATCGCCTCGGTCGAGCACGTCGCCGTCGGCCCTTGGGGCCTCCTGGGCGAGGCCTACAGCGGCGCCTTCCACCCCGCGGGGCGGGAGTGGGTCCTCGTCCGCGGCACGGGCCTCGACGAGGAATACACCGTGTGGCTGGGCCAGACCCAGGTCTACGCCGAGCAGATCTCACGCTCCGCCGACGGCACCTCGCTCCTGTTCCGCTCGCCGCCCACCGACCCCGGGGCGACCCTGGACGTGGGGGTCGGGCTCGCCGACGACTTCGGCGAAGAGATCGAGCTCCTGGTCGTCAAGCGCCAGGCCTACACGACCACGGGCTTGAGCGCGACGCACGTCGCCTGCCTGGGCGTCTTGATCGCGGTCCTGGCGCTGCTCGGCACCCCGCTGTTCGTGGTGATCGCGTCGATCACCTGCCTCGGGCTCTACCTCGAGACGCAGCTCGCCTCGGGGTCGGGGTTCTTCACCCGCCACGACCCGCGCGAGGTGGACTCGGCCCAGGGCAAGGGCGTGAACCTGTTCATCAGCTGGCTCTCCCCCATGGGCGACAGCCAGCTGTTCATCGCGATCCCGCTGTTCACCTTCGCCGGCACCCTGCTCAGCGAGTCGAAGGCGCCCACGCGCCTGATCAACCTCTGCCGCGCCTTCGTCGGCTGGCTGCCGGGCGGGCTCTCGCTGGTGACCCTCACCACCTGCTGCATCCTCACCGCCTTCACCGGCGCCTCGGGGGTGACGATCATCGCCCTCGGCGGGCTGCTCTTCCCCGTGCTCTTGCGCGAGGGCTACCCCGAGCGCTTCTCGCTCGGGCTGCTCACCACCGGCGGCAGCCTGGGGCTGCTCTTCCCCCCCTCGCTCCCGGTGATCGTCTACGGCGTCGTGACCCACCTCGACGTCAAGCGGCTCTACCAGGCGACCCTCGTCCCCGGGATCCTGCTCGTGGCGCTGCTCGCGCTCTTGAGCTTCGGCTTCGCGATCCTCTACAAGGTCCCGCGGCACAGCGTCTCGGAGTCGCTCCACGACTTGCCCTCTGCCTTGCGCGGCGCGCTGTGGGAGCTCCCGCTCCCCGTGATCGTGCTCGGCGGGATCATGTTCGGCTTCATCGCCCCCGAGGAGGCCGCGGCGGTCACCGCGTTCTACGTGGTGATCACGACGGTCGTGATCTACAAGGACCTGGCCCCCAAGGACCTGCTGCGGATCGTGCGCAAGACCGCGGTGCTCGTCGGCGCGATCCTCCTGATCGTGGGGACCGCGCTCGGGTTCAGCGACTGGCTGAGCTTGGTGCGGATCCCGCAAATGATCCTCGGCGCCATGCAGGAGCACATTCACAGCCAGCTGACCTTCCTGATCATGCTGAACCTGTTCCTGCTCCTGGTGGGCTGCCTGATGGACATCTTCAGCGCGACCCTCGTGGTGGTGCCGCTGATCGCGCCGGTGGCCCTCGAGTTCGGGGTCGACCCCTACCACCTGGCCGCGATCTTCCTGGTCAACCTCGAGATCGGCTACTCCACGCCCCCGGTGGGGATCAACCTGTTCATCGCCTCGCTCCGCTTCCGCCGCCCGGTGTTCGCGCTCTACCGCGCGTCGCTGCTGTTCATTGGTGTGCTGCTGATCGCGCTGCTGGCGATCACCTACATTCCCTTCCTCTCGCTGGGCTTCTTTCAGAGCGAGCTCCCCAAGGTGTCGCTGCCCGACGGGCCCCTGACCGTCGAGCAGTGGGGTGACCTCCAGCTCGAACCCACCCGGGTCGCGGCGGGAGACGAAGACCTCACCGCCGCCGAGGCTCGCCAAGAGGAGGCCCAGCGCGTGTTCGCCGCGGCTCAGGAGCGCGAGGGGATCTCCTGGGCGAAGGTGGAGTCCCAGATCGCCGACATCGAGGCCAAGCTCAACGCCCGCGAAGGCGACCCCGGCGAGCTCCGCGCGCGGCGCAAGGAGCTCGAGCGCCAGCGCGAGCCGCTGCGCCGCTACGCCCAGGAGCTCGACGCGGCCCGCCGCCTGGTCGCCGACCTCGAGCAAATGAGCCGCACGGTCTCCTGGCGCTCCCGAACCTCCGGGCAGACCGAGGTCGGGCCCCGGTTCTCCCTCGGCGACCTCAAGCCCGGCGAGCACCTGGTCACCGCGACGGTGATCGACAAGCGGGGACACGTGGCCCAGGCGCAGATCCGGGTTACCGTCACGGCTGCCCCCGACGAAGAGGGCGAAGACGACGTCTGGGTCGACGACGAAGGCGACGAGGGCGGGAACGACGAGGACAGCGGCGAAGACGGCGACGACGAAGGTCGCTGAGTCCGCAGGCGAGGCAGCATGAGTGAAGCAGAGAACGCCCCCGAGAAGAGCCCCTTCGGCCCAGTCGCCGTGTTCGTGGTCGGCGGTTTCCTGGGGCTGGTCGCGCTGGTCTACCTCACCACGCTGATCAAGAAGCCGCCTCAGGGGCGGATCCAGGAGCTGCCCCACGCGGCGGTCATGCTCGAGTTCAACGAGCTCGACAGCGTGACCCGACAGGCCCTCGTGAAGCTCCAGGACGACCTCGAGGCGCTCGGCCTCGCGGCCCAGGGGCCCAAGAACTTCCCGCTCCTGGTCCCGGGCGGTGAGCTCCCAACCCCCGTAGGCCTGGCGACGATCACCGACGCCGACTTCGCGCTGGCCAAGCCTTGGCTCCACGCGGGGGGGTGGTTGGTCCCGCGGGTCTACAGCCCCGACCTGACCTCGGCGGTGATTCGGCTCGCCCCCAAGGACCGCGGCCCCTTCCCCTCGGGCACGGCCACGCGGGTGCTCGAGGTGCTGGAGAAGCACAAGCACGCCGGCCCGCTCACGGTCTACAGCCGCGCGCTGGGCCTCGAGGAGGAGGCCGCTCGCTCGAAGATCAACGTCACCTTCGGGGTCCAGACCGCGAACGTTCGCCTGCTCTCCGAGAAGGAAGGGGAGCTCTGGAAGCAAGACGTCCAGAAGAGCCTGCACGAGGGGATCGCCAAGAACCCGCGCGTGCGCTCGGCGACCACCTTCATGTCCTTCGCGCTCTACGTCACCGGCGTGATCCTGCAGATCGACAACCCCACCCTCGAGCAGGTCAACTGGACGGCCGCGCGCACGGTGGGCCAGCTCTCCGGCAGCTCGGGCCTCGTCTCCAAGAACGGCAAGATGGCCTGGCTCGAGGTCACCACGGACGCGGAGGGCGAGGCCAACCTCGAGATCACGATCCTCATGGCCTCGAACCTTCCGACGATTTCGGACGTGCGCGTCGACGTCCCCCGCAAGCGGAAGTCCTCGTAGCGGGGCCCAGGGGCTCGAGGACTGCACCCTGGTGCACCGAGTCCGCTCGCGCTCGCCCGGCGGCTAGGCTAGTCTGGGCAGACGCTGCCGGCGCTGACCGCGGCCCCCGGGAGGATCGTTGGCGTTCGCAGGTGACCTGGAGCTCATGCCACCGCAAGAGCTGCTCGGCTTCCTCGGGCGGCACTCGCAGAGCGGTCGTCTGACCCTCGACCGCGGCGACGGCACGACCCTCAGCCTGCACCTCGAAGAAGGCACCGTCCACGCGCCGCTGTTCCCAGCCGTCGACAGCGGGCGCAGCGGGCGGATCGCGCGCAACGACCATGACGAGATCCTCGCCCGCGGCCAAAGGCTCCTGCCGCGCCTGAGTTCCCGCGAAGCCCCGGGCGCGGAGCCGCGCCGGCGAGCGCGCCTGCGCGGCGACCTTCTGGTGCAGGAGCTCAAGCGCTTCCCGCACCAGGACCGCGGCGCCCGGAGCGAGTTGATCCACTCCACGATCCAGCGCGCGATCACCTGGACGGGCAAGTTCCGCTTCAACCCGGGCCCGCTCCCCGCCTGGCTGCTCGACGCGCTGCTCAACGACGAGACCTGGTCCATGTCGGCGGCGGAGCTGTCGATCGAGGGGGCGAGGTTCCGCGACGACTCGACGCGCTTCAACCGCGAGGACCTGCTGCTCGAGTTGGAGAAGGACTCCAGCGGGCAGGGCGAGCGGACCCTGTTCGGCGACCTGACCGGGATCGGGCTGGCGGCGGTGCTTGAGTCGCTGCAGACCGCGCGGCGCTCCGGGACGCTGGAGGTCGGTGACGAGAAGCTCTCGGTCGACCTCGTGTTCCACGAGGGCCGCGCCTTCGTCATGCGCCGCGAGGCGGGCGACAGCACGGCGAGCTTCGCCCGCGAGTTCCTCGACGTCGACACGGACACCGCGCGCTGGAACCTGAGCAAGGAGCCGAGCGGCAAGGTCCACGAGGACGACCTCGACCCCGAGCTGCGCGCGGCCGTCCGCGACCCGCTGTTTGCCCTGCTCGTGCACGACGAGGCGCGGTTTCGCTTCCTCGCCGACGACCTGCCAGACGACTTCGACGAGCCTGAGCCCGGGACCGCGCGGATCGAGCTGCGCACCACCCGCTTCCTGATGGAGGCGATCCAGCGACTCACGGAGTGGGACGCCGTGCGCAGGCGCGTCGGACACCGCAAGGTCCTGCGCTTCACGAACTCCGCGGTCCGCCGCGAGCTGATCGCCACCGCCGACGCCGACACCCGCGAGCTGCTGACCCTGATCGACGGTCAACGCACCTTCGGCGCCCTCCTCGCGCAAGCCTCCCTGGGCCGGCTCGAGACCGGCCGCCTGATCCAGGGCTGGGTCGAAGACGGCACCCTCGTCGTCGCGGCGAAGAACTCCCCCCCCGGCCGCTGAGCCCAGCCCACGGGGCGACGCCGACGCCGACTCCGAGACCGACTCCGAGACCGAGACCGACTCCGAGACCGAGACCGAGACCGAGACCGACGCCGAGGCCGACTCCGAGACCGAGACCGAGGCCGAGACCGACGCCGAGACTCGGGACGCGCCCCCTCACGAACCCGAGGCTGCGCGCTGGCTCGACGACCCCAAGCACGTGAACCTGCTGGTCTACCTGTGCTACGGGCTCTGCGGCTTCCTCGTGCTCACGCACCTGCTCGGTTTGGCCGGGGTCTACGACCTGCACGGCCACTACCGTTGGGAGACCTGGCCGGGGTTCTACGCGCTCTATGGCTTCGGAGCCTACATGGGGCTCGTCGTGCTCGCCGAGGTCTTGCGCGCGGCGGTGCAGAAAGCTCCCGACTACTACGACGCCTTCGACCCCGAGCCGCCGACCCACGAGCCCGACGACCACGGGCACGGACACGGAGGGCACTAGCGTGATCTCCGGAATCTCCCCTGGCATCTTGATCTGCCTCGCGGCGCTCTTGATCCCCCTCCTGCGGGGCAAGCTGCGCGCGGCCTATTGCCTGCTCGTCCCGCTCTTGAGCCTGGTCGACCTCCTGGGCATGGACCTGGGCACGAGCGGGGTGATCGACCTGGGGCAGGTGACGCTGGTCACCCTGCGCTTGGACTCGACCGCGTTCTTCTTCGCGCTCCTGTTCCACATCGCGCTGCTGATCGGGACGATCTACGCCTGGCACGTCGACGACCCCGTGCAGCAGGTCGCGGCGCTGATCTACGGAGGCGGCGCGATCGGGGCGGCGCTGGCGGGCGACCTGATCACGCTCTTCGTGTTCTGGGAGGTGATCGCGGTCGCCTCGGTGTTCCTGATCTGGGCGCGCAAGACCGAGCGCGCCTACGCCGCGGGCATGCGCTACCTGATCTGGCAGATCGTGTCGGGCGTGCTGCTCCTCGCCGGGGCCCTCGTGCACTACCGGCAGACCGGCTCGCTGGCCTTCGACGCGATCGGGCTCGAGGGCGCAGCGGGCTGGCTCATGTTCCTGGCCTTCGGGCTCAAGGCCGGATTCCCCTTGCTGCACACCTGGCTCGTCGACGCCTACCCCGAGGCGACCCCCACCGGGACGGTGTTCCTCAGCGCGTTCACGACCAAGCTCGCGGTCTACGCCCTGATCCGGGGGTTCGCGGGAGAGGAGCTCTTGATCTGGATAGGCTCGGTCATGGCGATCTTCCCGATCTTCTACGCCGTGATCGAAGACGACCTCCGCCGGGTGCTGAGCTACTCCATGATCAACCAGGTCGGGTTCATGGTCGTGGGGATCGGCCTCGGCGCCGGGTTCGGCGTCTCGGGGGCCATGGCCCACGCCTTCGCCGACGTGGTGTTCAAGGGGCTGCTGTTCATGAGCATGGGCGCCGTGCTGCACCAGACGGGCAAGGTCGCCGCGTCCGAGCTCGGCGGCCTCTACAAGACCATGCCCTACACCACCGTGTGCTGCCTGATCGGCGCCCTGGCGATCTCGGCCTTCCCGCTGTTCAGCGCCTTCGCGACCAAGTCGCTGATCGTGGACGGGGTCGCCGAGGCCCACCTGACCGGGGTGTGGTTCGTGCTCGTGTTCGCCTCGGCCGGCGTCTTGCACCACGCGGGGATCAAGATCCCGTTCTTCGCCTTCTTCGCGCACGACCAGGGCCTGCGCACCACCGAGGCGCCCTGGGGCATGCGGATCGCCATGGGGATCTCAGCGGTCCTGTGCGTGGCGGTGGGGGTCTACCCCTGGGTGCTCTACGGGCTGCTGCCGAGCGTCGAGGTCGCGGACTACCAGCCCTACACCCTGAGTCACGTCGTGTTCCAGCTGCAGATCCTCTGCTTCGCGGTCCTCGCGTTCGTGGTGCTGATGGTCACCCACAAGCACCCGCCCGAGACCCCGGGCACGAACCTCGACGTCGACTGGCTGTGGCGCGGGCCGCTCAAGCGCGCCCTCCGCGCCGCGGTCCGCGGACCCCTGGCTCGCCTCGCGAGTGGATTCGAGCACGGCGCTTTGACCTCGCTGCCCGCTCGGGTGAGCCACGTGTTCATGGCGCCGGGCCCCGACGGCGGGCGCTTGGCCCGCAACTGGGCCATGGGGAGCTCGGTGTTCACCTTCCTCGTGCTGCTGGCCGGCTGGCTCCTGCTGAGCACCTAGTCCCAGTCACCCCCCTCTCGACCCGCTCTGCCTTCAGACTCCCGGCGGCCCTCGCTAAGCTAGGGCAGGAGGAGTCCTCATGAACCAGGACGCCGTGCTCTGCCGCAAGGTCGCCGCAGCCGACGGGGTCGAGCTGCACTACGAGGTGCTCGGGTCGGACGCGCCGGGGGCGCCCGTGCTGGTCCTCGCGAACGGCCTCGGCGGCCGGCTCTACGCTTGGGAGCCGCTGGTCGAGCACTTCGCGCCGACGCACCGGATCCTGACCTGGGACTACCGCGGGCTGTTCAACAGCGGGTCTCCGCCCACGATCAAGGGCCTGCAGCTCCCCAACCACGCCAGCGACATCCTCACGATCCTCGACGAAGAGCAGATCGAGCGCGCCCACTTCGTCGGCTGGTCCATGGGGACCATGGTCAACCTCGAGGTCGCGCTCTCTGCGCCGCGCAGGGTGCAGAGCCTGACCCTGATCAACGGGAGCTACGGCCAGATCTTCGACCGCGCCCTGCAGCCCTGGATGCGCCTCCCTGGGATCCCGCGGGTGCTGCACCGTGTGGTCGAGACCCTCGCCTCCCACGAATGGATCGCCGACCGGATCGGGGCGCTGACCCTCAACCCGCTGCACATCAGCGCGGTGGGCTACATGATCTCCAAGGCCTGGGGCAACCCCAAGATCCGCCCGATGTACGCCCAATACGTGAGCGACGTGTTCGGCGAGAGCTTCCACAACTACCTGCGCCTGTTCCAGGCCCTCGACGCCCACTCCAGCTACTACCTGCTCCCCGAGGTCACCCAACCGACGCTCGTGATCTCCGGAGGCCTGGATTGGTTGACCCCCGCGAGCATGTCGCGCCGGATCGCCCGCCGCATTCCGGGGGCCGAGCACCTGCACCTCCCCTTGGCCAGCCACTTCGCGCTGCTCGAGTATTCCGACGAGGTCGTCGAGCGCATGCAGGCCTTCCTCCAGCCCCTGCGCGTCCACGCCGGCGGGAGCAACACCGCAGCGGCCTGAGGGGGGCATGGCCTCCGAGGTCCAGGGTGGGTTTGGCGTCCTGCACAATTCTGCTACAGAAGAGGGAGTGGACCACCCCGCAGCGACCCCCGAGCCCCTCCTCGCGCAGGCTCCGAGCACTTCGCCGGCGGCGGGCATCCGCGAGCGCCTGGCCCTCGTGGGCGCGCTGCTGGTCTACTGCATGGGCGGCTACTACGCCCTCGGACTGAGCCAGGACCCGCTGGAGGCGGGTGAGCTGCGCCTCCCGATCGACGACTGGATCCCGCTGATCCCGGCGACGATCTGGTGCTACGTGTGGGTCTACACGGTCATGCTCTACCCCGTGTTCACCGTGCGCGAGCGCGCGCTGTTCCGGCGCGTGACCCTGGCCTACGCCGTGGTGATCACGATCTCGCTCGGGTTCTACGCGCTGCTCCCGGTGACCTCGATCCACCTGCGCCCCGACCTCTCCCAGCTCGACCTGCGCGTGTTCCACAACTGGGGCCTGCGGGTCAACTACGCCCTCGACCCTCCGCTGAACCTCTTCCCCTCGCTGCACCTCTCGATCGCGACCCTCGCCGCGCTCTGCGCCGGGCGCGCGCGCCCGCTGTGGGGCTACCTGGCGATCCCGCTCGTGCTCGGGATCGCGGTCTCGATCCTGACCGTCAAGCAGCACTTCGTCGTCGACGGGGTCGCCGGCCTGATCCTGGGGGCGGGCGCGTACGTCGCCTTCGTGCACGCCACTCCCCGCGGGGACCAGCCCGCCTACGGCTGGCGGGGGCCCCTTGCCTACACCGGGGTCCTGCTCGGCTTCTACCTCGCGTTCTTCGCGCTCTTCCTCGGAGGCTACGCGCCCTGGACGGAGTGAGCCGGGCGGCACACGACCACCACGCTCGTCGAGGCGAAGGGCAGCTTGCGGTGCACCCGCTCCACGCGCAGCCCGCCCTCCTCGAGCTGGGCCAGCAAGGGCTTCCACTGCACCTTGACCGGCTTGAGCGGCACCCCGCGGACGCGGCGCAGCAGCCGCTTCGCGGTCCAGGCCTGCAACCCCACGTGCAGCAGCACGCGCCCGCGCACCACCCGGCTCAGCTCACGAAACAGCGGGACCCGCTCGGCGTCCTCCACCAGGTGCAAGAAGCGCACGAGCAGCGCGGCGTCGAGGCTCTGATCCGCGAAGGGGAGCTGCGCCGCGTCACCCACGAGCAAGCCCAGACAGCCCCGCACGCCCGCGACCTTCGCCTGGGCCTCTCCCAGCATGTCCCGCGAGAGGTCGGCGCCGATCACGCGGAGACCGCGCGCGGCGAGCCAGGGCGTGATCCGCCCCGTGCCGCAGGGGACGTCCAGGACCAGGCTCCCCGGCGCCAGCCCGGCGAGCCCCCGGGCGAGCAGGCGGCGCATCATGGCCTCACGCCGCCGGCGGACCCAGCCCGTCTGCCGGAGCTGGTCGTAGTCGCGCGCCACCCCGGCGTCGCGATAGCGCAATGGTTCCTGGCGGCGTTCGGTCAACGGCGGCTCACTCCCGCGATTGGACCTCCGCCGCGGCGTCAGGTCCAGGCCCCGCTCTCGAGCGAGCTGCTCGCCCGTCCGCGGGAGCACGCTCCGCGCCCCGGTGAGCGACACTGGAGCTGGGAGCGAGCATGAACTTCTTCGCGCACGCGTGCCTCGCCGAGCGACGCTGCCAGGGGGCGGCCTGGCTGGTGGGGAGCATGGCACCGGACCTGGCGAGCATGGGCCGCCTGCGCTTGGGGCGAGAGGTCGCGCACGCCGAGCTCGGCGCGGGGATCGCCTTCCACCACCGCACCGACGACGCCTTCCACCACGCCCCGCGCTTCGTGCAGCTCATGCGGGAGGCGCGGACGGACTGCGTCGCCCGCGGGCTGGGCCCGGGCCCCGCCCTCGCG
>JAGQRJ010000426.1 GCA_020425635.1 Planctomycetota bacterium
CAGCGCACAGGCTAGGTTGAGTAGACACGTGGACCGAGTGTGACGAAGGGTGCATGGCTCTGCCTGGGAAGCCTGCTCCTGGTCGCGTCCCGGGACTCGCCCCACGTCACTCGAGTCGGTCTGCGAAGAAGTCCAGGGTCCGCGACCAGGCCAGCTTGGCGGCCTTTTCGTCGTAGCGCGGAGTCGTGTCGTCGTGAAAGCCGTGGTTCGTGCCCTCGTAGGTGTGCCAGGCGAATGCGTATTTGGTGGGGTTTGGGCCACGCATGAGCGCCTCCGACCACGGCTGCATGGCCTCCATGATCTTGGTGTCGTGCTCGGCCGTGTGCATGAGCAGCGGCGCCTTGAGCTTCCCCGTCTCCTCGGCCGCTGGGGGCATGCCGTAAAAGGGGACGGCACCGTTCAGCCCCTCGCAGCGCAGTGCGAGTTGGTAGGCCACCATGCCGCCGAAGCCGAAGCCGACGACGCCGACCTTGCCGGTGCAGGCCGCGTGCCCTTGGAGGTGCTTGGCGCCGGCGAGGAAGTCGAGGATCAGCTTCTCGCGATCGAGCTTGCCCTGAAGCTTTCGGCCCTCGTCGTCGGTCCCGGGGTAGCCTCCGAGCGAGGTCAGCCCGTCAGGGGCAAGGGCCAGGTAGCCCGCGACCGCCAAGCGCCGGGCGACGTCCTCAATGTGGGGGTTGAGCCCGCGGTCCTCGTGGACCACCAGCACCGCGGGCAGTTTGCCCTGGCCGACGGGGCGGGCCATGAGGCCTTCCACCTTGCCGTAGCCGGCCTCTGAGGTGTAGCTCTCGCGGGAGGTCGTGATCCGTGCGTCGTCGGGGGCCACCTCTTGGGCCAGCGCGTAACGCGGACTGAGCGCCGAGAGGAGCGCCGCGCCCGTCAGGCCACCCACCGCAAACCGAGCGGCGCGCTCGACGAACCGCCGGCGGTCGATCCCCCCATGCACGTGGTTGTCAAAGAGGTCCAGTACCTCGCGGAGAGACTCGTGTGCAGACTGGCGCTCCATGAAAGGCTCCTTGACCGGACAGTCTAGCGCCTGCGCGCGGGGGCGGCCGGCCCACTCTCCGTGTAGGGGCCGGACGGCGACCGCAGGCGACCCTTTCCTCGGTACGGCTTGGACACCGCCACTCCGGCCCCGGGGCGAGGGGGCTGCTCCCCGATCCCATGCACGTTCGCAAAACCTCGTAGGGGCTCTCGCCGCAGACACGGCAGAGGTGCAGCGAGCACTTCGGCTTGTGACGCTCGAAGCAATGCGGAGCAGGAGTTCGCTCGACCTCGGAGCGCGAGGTCACGCGAGCCGCCCTGCCGTGGACCAGGTAGCCGGCGCGCGGAGACCGACTCGACCTGCTCCAGAACGTCCCCTCGGTGCGCGCGCACCGACGCGACCCGCTGCAGAACGCCCTCGTGACGGCTGGGCAGCAGGTCGACCCAGTCCCGGGCACCGGCCCCCGGGCTTCGCTGGGCGGGTCGACCCAGCGCTAAGCCCCTCTCCTGAGCGCCGAGGAGCGGGTCGACCTGCTCCGAGCGAGCTTGCCGCGCTCCGAGGAGCGGGTCGACCCACTCCGCGCGCGTCTTCCTGGCGTTCTGGCGCGACTCGGCCGCCTCCGGGAGGCAGGGGACCTCGCGCAGAAGGGGTTACGAAACCGGTCGGGGCCAGCCAGGAGCGCTCCGCAGCACATGCACGGCCTCCTGCAGCCGAGGGCGCTGCCTCGGCGCCGGAACGACCCGCTCCGCTCGTCGGCCACACGGCCTGGAAGCGGGCTCCACCGCCTCGCCAAGACGCCGTGCCGGTGGCCTGGCTTAGCCCAAGGTGCCGCCCTCCTGGTAGACCACGGTTCCGTTCAGGTAGCCGTTGCGCCGCGAGAGCAGCCAGCACACGAGCTCGCCGCACTCGGCCGGGGTGCCGAAGCGACCCAACGAGCAGGCGTTCAGGTAGCGCTGCTGGTGGTGCTCGGGGATCGTGCTCTTGAGCCCGCCCTCGAAGATCCCGGCGGCCACGGCGTTGACCAGGATCCCGTAGGCGCCGACCTCGTGGGCCAGGCTGCGGGTGAAGGCCTCGAGCGCGCCCTTGCTCGTGGCGTAGTGCACGGGCCCCGGGATCGTGCGCGAGCCGGTGATCGAGCTCAGGTTCACGATCCGCCCGTGCTTGCGGCGCAGCATGCCGCGCACCGCGGCCCGGGTCAGGCGGAAGGGGGCCATGAGGTTCAGCTCGAGCAGGGCCTGCAGGTCCTCGTCTTCGAGGAGCACGAAGGGCACCGCCTCGCTGAAGCCGGCGTTGTTGACCAGCCCGTCGATCCCCTCCCAGGCGGCCTCGACCTGGGCGACCACCTCCTGGGCCGCCTGGGGCTGGGTCAGGTCGGCCTGGATCGAGAGCACCTCGGCGCCCAGCGCGCGCAGCGCGGCCTCGGTCTCGCCGGCGCCCGCTGCGTTGGACTTCCACACGAAGGCGACCTTGGCCCCCTCGCGCGCGGCGACCTCGCAGATCCCGCGCCCGAGCCCGCCCGAGCCCCCGGTGACCAGCACCCGCTCGCCTGCCAGCAGTCCTTCGCTCGTCACGTGCGCTCCTCGCCGCCCCAGCTTATGCGGAACGCGCCGTTCACGTCGCGCACGCGGACGCAGACGACCTGCTCCCCGCGCGCGCGGTGCGCGTCGAGGAGCCGCGCGAGCTCCGCGTCGGCGCCCCCGACCCAGCAGGTCGCGGGCCCGGAATAGCCCCAGGCCTGCGCGAGCAGGCGCGCCG
>JAGQRJ010000057.1 GCA_020425635.1 Planctomycetota bacterium
CAAGGCCTGCAGGGCGTCGTCTGGGCGCCGCAGGCGCCGCAGGACGCGGGCTCGCGCCAGGTGCGCGGGAGCCCCTGCGAGGGGCTCCAACAGCGCGAGGCTCGCCTCGAGGTCCCCGCGCCGCGCCAAGACGCGGGCGCGCGCCAGCGGCTCGCCCTCGGGAGCCGACGCGTGGCTGCCGTGCTCGGCGAGGACCCCGCGGAGGAAGGCGTCGACGTGCACCGGGTGCAGGCGCTCGGTCTCCGCCAGGACCTGCGCCTCGGGGGTGAGCACGAGCAGCGCCCGCCCGAAGGTCGTGGAAGAGAGCCCGTAGCGAGGGCGATCGTGCAGCGGGGTGGGCACGTCGCGCGAGACGCGGACGAGCACGAAGCGCTCCTCGATCAGCGCGCACACGTCCTCGTCCGCGAGCACGACGCCGCGCAGCAAGTCCGGGACTCCGAAGCCGGGGTAGTGCTGCACGTAGGCGAGGACCAGGCGGTCCTCGCGACGGGCGCGCTCGACCGCCGCCTCCCAGCTCGGGGCGAGCCCGACCGAGGCTTCGAGGCGCTCGGCCTGGGCCGTCGCGAGCTGCAGGCAGCCCACGAAGACCCCGGCCACCCATGCAGCTCGCGCGCCCATGCGCCCTCCTCGGGAGGATCTACCGCTCGGGCAGGCGGGTGGTTTCCTACTTCGAGCCGCCGTCCTTGCGGTAGGCGCGCCGCTCGCCGCGGAGCACGTCGTCGGCCACGGTCTCGCGCCCGATCAAGGCCCAGCGGAAGTCCTTCAGGAGGGCGTTGGCGGCCTGCTTGACCTGCTCGGGGGTCACCTGGCGCAGCTCGTCGCTCAGGCGGTAGGCGTTCTTCCAGGCCCCGCTGCCCAGGTAGGCCGCGCCGAGGGCGTTGGCGTGGGTGCCCGCGGTCTCGAGGCTGGTCAAGAGGCGGGTCTCCTGCTGGGCGACGAGGCCCGCGAGCTCGTCGGCGGTCACGCCGTCGCGCTTGAGGTTCTCGATCTCGTCGTACATCCGCGAGATCGCCGCGGCCGGGAACTCGCTGGTCACGTAGAGGTAGCCGTAGTTCCCGCGGAAGCCGGAGAGCCCCGCGCTGGTCGCGTAGGTCAAGGCGTGGGTCGTGCGCAGGCTGTTCCAGAAGCGCTGGCGCAGCGCGCTGTACATCAGGCTCGCCGCGGGGTAGTCGGCCGAGCCCGGGCGCGGGGCCGCGGTCTTGGCGATCACGTAGGTCGTGGGAATGTCGCGCTGCTCGAACTCCACGAGCGAGGCGGGGGTGAAGGGCGCCATGCCCTTGCGCGCGGTCCCGCCGCCGAGCTCCCACGGCCGCCGCATGGTTCCCAGCGCGCCGAAGGGCGCGAGCAGGCGCTCGGCCTCCTCGCGCGACAGGTCGCCGACGAGCACGAGCTTGACCCGCGCGCTGTCGAACTGGCCCAGGCGCCGGCGCAGGTCCTCGACGCCCAGCGCCGCGAGGGTCTCGGGGGTCCCGTCGGGGCGCAGCACGTAGGGGTGCCCCGCGAAGAAGCTCGCGTTCAGCAGGCGCGTGACGAACTGGTCGGGGTCGCTGCGCTCCTGCTCGAGCGCGCTGAGGAGCTGCGCGCGCCGCTCCTCGACCGACGCCGCGTCGAAGCGCGGGTGCAAGAAGCAGTCGGCGGCGACGGCCAGCGCGGCCGCGAAGCCGCTGCGCGGGGCGACCAGGGAGAGCCGGCCGAGGTCGTAGTTCACCGCGTCGCTGACCCGCGCGCCGAGGGAGCTCAGCTCGCGCGCGACCTGGTCGCGGGTCCGCGACTCGGAGCCGTCCATGAGGGTCGCGAGCAGGAGCTTGTCGACCCCCTGGGTCTCCGGGGTGAGGTCGAAGCAGCCCGCGTCGAGGTAGACGTCGAGGGCGGTGACCGCGCTCCCGGGGACCTGCCGCAAGAGCACGTCGACCCCGCCGACCTTGAACTCGCTGACCGCGCTCTCGGCCGCGCTCCCGCCGCTCTCGCGGGGCAGGAGCTGGGCCTCGCCGAGCCCGAGGGCGTCGAGCTTGGCCTGGTTGGCGAGCACGCCGATCACGTGCGGGCGCCCGAGCAGGTAGTTGCGCACGAAGCCCGCGAGGTCCTCCGCGCTCACCGCGTTCGTCTGGTCGAGGTAGCGGGTGTAGTAGTCGAAGCTGCTCGACGCCCACCAGAAGCTGAGGGTGTGCGAGAAGTCCGCCCCCGACTCGGCCGAGTAGGCGCGGTCGATCTCGAGCCCGCGCTTGGCGAGCGCGATCTCCTCGGCGCTCCAGTAGCCGGGCTCGGCCATGGCCTCGAGCTCGCGGAACAAGAGCGCGCGGGCCTCGAGCACCTTGTCGTCGCGGATCGAACAGCTCGCGCTGATCTCGCCGCCCTCACGCTGGGTGTAGTAGCCGAGGCGCACCCCGTTGGTCGCGCCGCCCTCGCGGAAGGCGCGCTGCAGCCTCGCGCTGGGCAGGCCGCACAGGGTGCCCCACACGTCGGCGACGAAGGTCGCGCGCTCGTCGCGGCCCACGTCGGGGCCGGGCCAGGTCGCGCTCAAGGTCACGGTGCGCGCCGCGGGGTGGGGCACGAAGAAGGCCTCGCTCGCCGTCAGCCGGGGGAGCGGCTCGCGGGGCAGCGCGTGGGGGTCGGCGCTCCGGCTCCAGCGCCGGGGGCCGAGCAGGCGCTCGGCGAGGACCTTGGCCTCGGTGGGGTTCACGTCGCCCACCACGAACAGCGCCGCGTTGTTGGGCACGTAGTAGGTCGCCTGGAACTCGTACATCGTCTCCTGGGTCGCGCTGAGGATCACCTCGCGCTCGCCCAGCGGGTTCTTGCGGTAGGCCTGGTCGCCGTAGAGCGCCTCGCGGGTGGCCTCGAACAGGTAGTGGCTGGGCGAGGCCTCGTTGCGGTCGTACTCCCCGATCACGACCTTGCGCTCCTGCACGAGCTCGTCCTGGTTGAACAGCGGGTGCAGGATCGCGTCGGCCATGAACTGCATGCCCTCGGCGAAGTTCCGCGAGGGGAGCGTAATGAAGTAGTTGACCCGCTCGGTGGAGGTCGTCCCGTTGAAGGAGATCCCCAGCTCGCGCATGCGGCGCATGTAGGCGTCCTGGGTGGGGAGCGCCGCGTTGCCCTTGAAGAACAGGTGCTCGTAGAGGTGCGAGAGCCCGTTGGTCTCCGGGGTCTCCGTGAACGACCCGGTCTTGACCGCGATCTCGATCGTGACCAGGGGCGCGTTGTGCTTCTCCACGACCACCAGGTCGAGGCCGTTCTTGAGCTCGCTGACGTCGATCGTCGGCTCGTCGGCGCTGGCGAGCGCGGCGAGCAGCACGACGGCGAAGGCGCTGGGGCGGATCATGGGACCTCCTCTTCGGCCGCAGACCCTAGGGAATCGCGGCGCGCTTGGGTAGGGGTACACGACCACGCCCGCGGCGAGCGCCGCGGGCGTGGCTTCGTCGACGCGAGGGTGTCGCGCGTTACTTCTGCGATTGCTTGAGCACGACGTGGGGCGACTTGCTCTCGTCACCCTTGAGCCCCTCGAGGCCCTTGAGGTCGTAGCTCCAGGTCAGGTTCCCGCCCTCGGCGGTGGGCGCGTTGTGCTCCACGACCTCCATGGCCGACTCGATCTTCCAGGTGAACTTCAGCCCGCTGAAGGCCTGCTTGACCATTTCGTCCATGCCGGGCATTTGCGGACCCTCGCCCTCCTCGGGCATGGCCTCCTCGGCCGGGTTGCTCGGCTTGATCGTGATCTCGAGGGTGTCGCCGTTGTCCTTGACGACCAGGCCCTCGAAGGGCTTCTTCACGGGGTTCGGCTCCGGGGGGCCGCCCATGCCCATGTCGTCTTCCTCGGCGGGCTCGTCGGGGGTCTCGATCAGGGGCAGCTTCGACACGTGGTCGAACTTGAACGCCATGTGGACTTCGAGGTTCAGCCCGTCTTCCTTGAGCTCGAGCGCGGAGAGCTCGACGCCCTTGGGCAGGCTCTCGATCATGCGCTGCTTGTCGGCCTCCATCTCGCCCTTCATGTCCTTCTGCTCGCGCTCGGCGAGCATTTCGGCGCGGACGGCGTCGAGCTCCTCCTTGGTGGGCTCTCCTTCTTCGCCGGTCATGCTCTTCTTGAGCCCGGCCATGACCTTGACCATCGACTCCATGTCGACCTTCATGGTCACGTGAGCCTCGCCCGAGGCGTCGGCGTTGAGCTTGATCAGCTGCTCGATATCGAAGCAGCCCGTGGTGCAGAGGACGGCGGCGCACAGCGCCAAGAGGGTCAGAATTCGGGTCTTCATATGGTTTGCTCCTAAGGAGGCGGGACGATAGCACCCCGTCTGGAGCAGGGCGAGACCTTCCCCCCTCGGCTCCGACGTTGCCCCCCGGGGACGGGAGTGCCCCGAGACGCATTCAGCCGATCTCGCGGAGGTTAGGTCCCGGAGTCGACGTGTTTTCATTTTCAGGGGCCTCGGCCTCGGCCTCGGAGTCGGACTCGGAGTCGGCCTCGGCCTCGGAGTCGGCCTCGGTCTCGGCCTCGGTCTCGGACTCGGCCTCGGACTCGGACTCGGACTCGGTGTCGGCCTCGGTTTCGGACTCGGACTCGGACTCGGTGTCGGCCTCGGTTTCGGACTCGGACTCGGACTCGGACTCGGACTGGGTGTCGGCCTTGGAGCTCCGCGCCATGTGGGGCGTGGCGCGCGGGCACCGGCTCCGCGGGGGGCGGGGGACCTGCTGCTCGGCGGCTTCGCTCGCGTCGTTCCTGCTGGCGGGCGAGCGCGACCGTGCCCTGGAC
>JAGQRJ010000058.1 GCA_020425635.1 Planctomycetota bacterium
CGCCTCGTGCGCCGTTGCCGCGTCCTCTGCGAGGACCTCACCCCCGACGCCCAGGCGGAGCTCTTGATTCACCTGCGCGCCTGCACGGCCGCCGACCTCGAGCGCGCGCTCGGGGCGGTGGACCTGGCGAGGCTCTGCGGCGACCTCGCCCGCGCGGGCTGGGAGCAAGATCCTCCGGCCAGCCTCTTGACCTTGCTCAGCGCGGCCCGCGTCGGGGAGCTCAGCCCGGCGACCCGCGCCGCGCTGGCGCGCGGACTCATGGCGGGGCCCAGCCACCGCGCCGAGGAGCGAGCCTTGCTCGCGATCTTCCGCGGGACCCCCCTCGAGCAGCTCACGGCGTTCAAGCTCGCGCTCGACGCGGGCTACCCAGACGACCTCTCGAGCCTGGTCTACGACGAGGTCGACGACCCCGCGCTGCGGGAGGCGCTGATCGAGCGCTGCCGCCTGGCCGCGGGGCCCGGGCGGATCGTGCTCGTGGACGTCGACGACACGCTCTTTCCCTTCCTCAACGACTCGCGTTACCCGGACGGGCGGCTCTATCCGGGGGTCCGCGCGCTGCTCCGCGCGCTGCGCGCCGGGCAGCCGACCAGCGTGGGCTTGCTCACCGCGCGCCCCGCCCCGCTGGGCGCCTACACCGTGCGCGGCCTCGCGGCGCGCGGGGTCCCCGTGACCCTCGCGCTCACCGGGACCCTGGCCGGCCTGCGCTCCCACGCCGCCATGGCGGCCAACAAGCGCGAGGCCTTCGCGCGCTACCGCGGGCTCTACCCCGACCTCCCCGCCCTGTTCTGCGGAGACACGGGGCAAGGCGACGCGGAGGTCGCGCTGGCCCTGCTCGCCGACGGGGCCCTCGACCTGGCGCTGCTGCACGACGTGGTCGGGCTCGAACCCGCCGCGCGCGCGGCGCTCGAGGCCAAGGGGGTGGTCCTGTTCGAGACCTACCTCGGCGCCGCCCTGGCGCTGGAGGGCGCCGGGTGGATCGACGCCGAGCAGCTGCTGCGCGTGACGCGCTTCGCGCGCGCGGAGTGGAAGGCGATCCCCTTCGCCGAGGACGCCCCGATTCAGGCGGTCTGGGCCCGGGACCTGGCCGCGGTCGAGGCCCGCCTCGGGCGCGCCCTCGGCCCAGGCCCGCGCTGAGCGGCGGTTTGCGGCGGAGTTGCGTCCCCGTCTGGGGGGTCTGGCAGAGCGGGGCCACGCGTGGTGAGGTTGATCCCGGGAGGGACCATGCCGCGCTACGAATTCGTGCAGGGGACGTCGAGCAAGTTCTGGCAGATCGAGCTCGAGGGGAGCGCGTTCACCACCACCTACGGCAAGATCGGCACCGAGGGCAAGGCGACCACCAAGAGCTTCGACAGCGCCGACAAGGCGCAGAAGGAATACGAGAAGCTGATCGCCCAGAAGACCAAGAAGGGCTACGTGCTGGCCGAGGGCGACGCCGCGGCGGCGGGGGGCGCCGAGCCGCAGGAGCGGATCGCGGGGCTCGAGAAGGAGACCGAGGGCGCCAACGACGAGCACGCCGAGCGCTTCCTGTTCCGCCCCGTCGTGACCTTCGACCCCGAGAAGGGCCTGACCCAGGCCGGCCGCGGCGCGGCCTACGCCCTGCGCCTCGAGGACCCCTACGACGCCGGGATCGACGAGTTCCTCGCGCTGCTCGACGCCCTGCTCGCCGACCCGCGGGTGAGCGAGCTGCGCGGGTTGGTGCTCGGCTGCTGGAGCTCGCCCATGGACGCGGGCGACGAGGAGATCTATCCCCGGCTCCTGGCGAGCAAGGACAAGCTGAGCGCGCTCAGCGCGCTGTTCATTGCCGACGCGATCCAGGAGGAGACCGAGTGCTCCTGGATCCAGCTGCACGACTGGGGGTCCGTGCTCGCCCTCCCCGCCCTCGAGCACCTGCGGGTGCGGGGCAACGGCACGCCGCGCACGCCGCTGGCCAGCGCGACCCTGCGCTCGCTGTGCCTGCAGACCGGCGGGCTGCCCCGCGAGACCGCTCAGGCCGTGGCCTCCGCCTCGTTCCCCCAGCTCGAGCACCTCGAGCTCTGGATCGGCTCCGACGGAGACTACGGAGGCACGGTGATTCCCGCCGACCTGGCCCCGATCCTCTCGGGGAAGCGCTTCCCCAAGCTGCGCTACCTGGGGCTGCGCAACGCGCAAAACGCCGACCCCTACGCCCAGGCGGTGGCCACCTCGCCGATCCTCGGCCAGCTCGAGGTGCTTGACATGTCGCTGGGCGCCGTGACCAACCTGGGGGCCGAGGCCCTGCTCGCGAGCCCCGCGCTGCGCAAGCTCAAGCGCTTGAACCTGCACCAGAACTACCTCGACGACGCCATGCGCAAGAAGGTCAAGGCCCTCGGGATCGAGTGCGACGTGGCCGCCGGCAACGCCGAAGAGGACGACTACGGCGACGGCGACGTCTACCGCTACATTTCCCTCACGGAGTAGGCCTCAGGCGAAGCGCGCCTGAGACGCGGCGACCTCGGCGGCGTAGGTGTCGCGGTCGCCGTGGAGGACCCCTGGCAGCAAGTCGCCGAAGGCGTTGAGCTCGAGCACGAACGCGCGCCGGCCGAAGCCCTGGGCCAGCGCGACGTCGGCCCCCAGGTAGAGCGCGTCGGGATACTCCGCGGCGGCCGACTCGGCCAGCGCGCGCACCCGGCCCCAGCCTTCTTCCCCGAGCTTGGCCTGCAGGCGCCCGAGGTCTCCGCGGGCGTTGCCCAGGTGCAGGTTGGTGAGCGTCGTGCGGCCCACGCGCAGCACGGCGTGCTGAGCCTCGCCGCCGACCACCACGATCCGCAGGTCGCAGGGCCCTCCCTGGCTGAGCTTGGGAATCCAGCGCTCGACGTGGACGCCCTCGGCGCAGAGCGCGTCGAGCAGGGCTGCGACCTCGGCGCGCGCGGTGGTGCGGCGCACGCGCAGGGAGTTGTAGAGCTCGACGCCGTCGGGGCCGTGCACCAGCTCGGCCGAGGTCGTCGCCGCGCAGCGCCCCGCGTGCAGCGCGAGGGCGACGACGCCGGACGCCGAAGAGCCGTGGCGGAGCTTCACGAAGGCCCGGTGCCAGCCGACCTCGGCGAGCGCGGCCTCGAGCTGCGCGAAGCTCCGGGGGGCGGCCTCGAGCACCTCGGGCACGGAGACCCCCGCCTCGCGCAAGCGGCGTTGGGAGGCCCGCTTGTCGAACAGCTCCGCGATCGCGCGCGGGGCGTTCATGACCGCTCGGTCGCCGAGGGTCGCGGCGAGCTCCGCGAGCGCGGCGCCGAAGCCGAGGTACCATTGGCGCGGCGCGCGGATCCGGCCCGGCGTGTCGGCCAGGGCGCCGGCCTCCGCGGCGCTCAAGCGCTCGCCGAGCTCCTCGGGGTCGGGGACCGCGGCCCCGCGTTGGAGCAGCAGGCGCTCGACCTCGGGGTCTTCTCCCGGCGACTCGATCCGCAGCACGGCGTCGGGGCCCAGGCTGCGGGCGAGGGCGCGCTCGCCCGCGGAGCCCCTGAGGTAGTCGCGCCAGGCCACGACCTGGGGGTCGGGCAGGCCCGCGGCGAGCGCGGCCTGGCAGAACAGGCTGCAGCGGCGGTTCTCGGGGTTGGCGAGGAGGACGAAGCGCACCTCCCGACGATACCCGGCCGCGGCGCTCGGCCGCGCTACTGCAGGGCGAGCTGGTCCAGGCGCGGCAGGCGACCGCTGCCCCCGCCGCCCGCGATACCCGGGACGCTCCCGAGGCCGCTCCCGAGCTGGCGGCGCGCCTGGCCGGCGAGCCCGCCGAGCTGCCCGGCCCCGAGACCGGCCGCCCCCCCGCTGAGCTGCGCGGCGTAGCTCTGTATGTTCGCCGCGCCGCCGATCCGACCATACTTCTTCAAGATCAGCTCGAGCACCTTCACGATCCCCTTCTTGGCGCCGGGCCAGGTGA
>JAGQRJ010000427.1 GCA_020425635.1 Planctomycetota bacterium
ACGTGATCACCGACCGCCTCAAGCGCGACGACCTGCCCGAGGCCAGCCGCCCGCAGGAGCTCAGCGCCGGGGTCAACCGCGCGCTGTGGCCGAGCCGCAAGTCTTCGAGCGCGCGCTCGAGCCAGGAGCGTCGGCGCAAGATCACCCAAGAGAACGCCGAGTCCCCCCCCGACAGCTCCCAGACCTGCCTGCGCCCCGAGAGCAAGGCGGTTCGCCAGCGCCGCCTGCGCGCGGTCCTCCTCGGCGCCGGGCGAGACCCCAGCCGCTGCGGCAACTGCGGCCAGGCAGGGCGCACCGAGATCGGACACCTGCTCCCGCCGAACCACGGCGGCAGCGACCGCCCGGGGAACCTGTTCTCGCTCTGTGGCCCGTGCAGGCGGCGCCTGCCGCGGGGGCGGCGCGAGGGCTTCGAGGAGCACGCGGTGGCCTCGAGCCCTGCCGACGGCGAGGGGCAACTCGACCTGTTTGGCTAGCCGACAAAGTTCACCACGAAGTGGTGAGCTCGCGGGGTAGCCCACCCGTTCCCAAACTTGGGATCCGTGGCGAATTCGTGAAGCGCGATTCCGCCGGGGAATAGTCTGCAAGTGGCACGCACTTTTACCTCCCGCGGGGCGTCTGACCCTGAGCCGCGGGCTGGGGCGCGGTTGCCAAGGAGGCAGACATGAGTGCATTCAGGGGAACGCTGGGGGCTCTGCTCGTCGCAGGGCTGACCGGCGTGGCGGTCGCCGGCGAAGGGCAGGGCGCCGCGGACGCGGCGACCTTGCAGTCGATCGCGCGGAGCCGGGTGATCCTGCTCGTCGAGGTCGATCACCGAGAGGAGAAGTCGTACAGCGGCATGGCCGGCTCGACGTTCTGGTTTCGAGTGCAGGAGATCCTGCGCTTCGAAGCCGAAGACGGCATCCGAGCCGACCCGCTCTGGCAGCACGAGTTCCGCACCTTGAGCGCCCTCAGTCGCAACCTGACCCAGAATCGCTTGCTGGAGTATTCGCTGCTCTACGCCCAGGGCGATCAGCCGGAGGCTCGCGCGGACGCCGCGCTGGTGAAGCGCTTCGAGGTCGGCCGAACCTTCGTGCTCGCCGCCCCGACCACGGCGTGGTTCTCGATCACCGGCACCGTCGTCGCGGGGAAGTGGGGCAGCCTGCGTCCGAAGACCGGTGAGCCCTTGTTCGTCCCGGCAGACGCGGAGACCGTCGCGGCCGTTCGGGGAGGCCTCGACGGGGACGATCGAGCCCCTCCCTACAAGGCTCCTCCTCGGCCACGGCTTCCGAGCGGTCCGCGCGCGCCCGAGCGCGACGAAAAGGGGGGCCGCCGGGGCTAGGGCGGGTTGCCCGGCCCGCGCCCGTGCGCTATTCCTCGGGGGAGCCCGGAGCTCGGATCAGGAGCAGAGCCCTTGCTGCGGGTGGCCCTCGAACAGGCGATCAGCCAGCCCCACGACCTGACCCTGCGCCCCCTCTACCTCGCCCGGGTCGACGGCGAGTGGGCGCTGGGAGAGGCGCTCAAGTGCCCGGTCGCGAGCTTCGTCTCCAGCCACCGCGGGGCGCAGCTCGTGGCCCTGAGCCCCGAGCCCGCGGTGCTCCTCAACGGGCGCCGGCTGACCCTCGGTGTCTCCTATCCGCTGCGGCCAGGGGACCGGGTGCAGGCCGGCCCTGCCAGCCTGCGCCTGACCAGCACCGACCCAGCGGCGGCGGCCTTCCTCCGTCGCTGGGCCCCGCTCGCGCTCCTGCTCGGGCTGTTCGCAAGCAGCGGGTATGTGGCCCTGCGAGTGAGCGCTGCGGGGCCCGCCGCCCTCTCGCCTCCTCGGGCCGACCTGGAGCCCGTCGGCGCCGAGCAGCGCCTCGTGCTGAGGGCCCTCGCCGAGGCGGCTGGGCTCGAGCGCCTCGGGGCCTACCGCGAGGCGGCCGAGGTGCTCGAGCGCGCGGAGGCGCAGCTCAGCGATCCCCTGCGGCGCCGCGACCTGAACCGGAAGCGCGCCGAACTGCTCGCCTTGGCCGCCACCGAGCCCGCCGTCGCGGCGGTGGACTCCGGGGCCACGAGCCCTCCACCCATGGAACCTCCCGCCGATCCACCGCCCGCGGCCCCACCGCCCGTGGCCCCGCAGTCCGTGGACCCACCGTCCGTGGATCCACCGCCGGACGATCCACCCCCGGTGGAGCCACCGCCCCCGCCGCCAGATTCCGGGGCGAGCCCGGCCGACGCCGCGCGCGAGCCTCCGCCGCCAGCTCCCAAGGGGCCACAGCCCGGGGCCGAGGACGCGGAAGCCGGGTTCTTCGCCCGGGTGACCGCGGCCATCGACGGTGGAAGCACCTACCTGCAGAGCACGGCGCTGAATCCGCGGCGACCGGGAGAGTTCGCGTTGATCGCCTTCGCGCTGCTGCGCAGCGGCGTCGACCCCGAAGCTCCCACCGTGCGGCGCATGTTCGCGGGCTTCCAGGACGCGCCCCTCGACCAGACCTACGACCTCGCGGTCGCGATCCTGGCCCTCGAGGCCCGGAGCATCAAGCGCATCGCGACGCCGTCCTTGGGGGGGACCCGCACCGTGGCGCGGTTCCGTCGACGGCAAGTTCCCGCCGCAGACCTGGAGCGCATCCGGGGGTTTGCCCAGCAACTCCTCGGCGGACAGACCGAAGGAGGGGACTGGGGCTACGCGTGCCCGGCGGGCGGGACACGGGTCACGCCCGCTCCCCGCGCAGCGCAGACCGACAACTCCAACACCCAATTCGCCGTCCTCGCGCTGCACGCCGCCGCGCGCGCGGGCGCCTCCGTCCCTGAGGCGTGTTGGCAGAGGGTGCTCTCGCACTTCACCCGCACCGCGAGCGAGCGCGAGGACGCAGCGAGCGCGCCGCTCACCCTGGGCGAGCACAGTCCGGAACTCTTCGGCCCCACCGACCCCTCGCCCGAGAGTCAACGGGGCTGGGCCTACCGACCGCCCCCGACGACCTACAAGACGACCCCGGCCATGACCGCGGCTGGCCTGAGTTCGCTGGTGATCGCAGCCGACGCCCTCCGCCAGGCCCAGGCCCTCGACGACGACGGCTTCGCGGCCGCGGCGCTGCTGGCGCGGCAGGCCGCGACCTGGCTCGCTCACAGCTTCCGCGGGGAGGCCCCGCCCCACTCCACGCGGCCGACCTACCTGCTCTACAGCATCGAGAAGGCCATGGAGGTCGGGGGGATCGAGCTCCTCGACGGGAAGGACTGGTATCGGAGCGCCGCCGAAGACCTCCTGCGGCGGCAGCGCTCGAACGGGGGGTGGGGAAACGCGATCGACACGAGCCTGGCGCTGCTCGTGCTCAACCGCGCGACCCTGCACCTCAGCGGCGGAACGCGCGCGCGCGGCGGGACCGCGCTGGCTCCGCTGCGCCCGCTGACCGTGGAGGCCCGCGGGCAGGAGGTGGACCTGCCCGAGCGCCTCAGCGCGCTCGCCCAGGAGCCGACCCCGCGCAAGGAGCTCTCCCTGCTCCGCGCGGCGATCAAGGCCCTCCCCGAGGTCGACCGCCCGCGGCTGGCCGAAGCGCTAGCGCTCCTCCTCGACGGGGAGGAGGAGGCCACCCGCCGCTTCGCGACCCAGCAGCTGCAGGGGATCACCGGCGAAGCGCTCGACCCCGACGGCTACCGGGCCTGGGCGCGGCGCTACCGCGTACTCTACGACGCCAGCTACCCCCTCGACGCGCAGGAAGAGCGCGCCCTCTCCGAGGCGCTCTCGGCTCCCCAGGACGGGCCGTTGACGAGGGTGGCGGCGCTGGCCGCGGTCCGTGGGCGCGCCTTGTTCGCGGTCACGGCCCTGGTCCAGGCGCTGTGGCACCTCGCTGGCCCCACGCACGCAGAGGCCTGCAGCGCGCTGCGCGCCCTGACCGGGGAAGACCCTGTGCCCGACGGGGCGACCCCCGAGGCGGCGGCGGCGGCCTGGCGGGCGTGGCTCCCCGGAAAGGTCGAAGCCCTGCGGCGCCGGGGGCTGGTCGAAGACTTCGTCGCCGGGCACCCGCGGGCGCGCGAGGCCCGCGGCGAGCTGCTGGCGCTGGGTCGAGAGGTGGTGCCGGCGCTGCTGGAGGCCTACGCGCTGCGGCCGGACGCGAGCTGGATCCCGGGCTTGCTCCAGGAGCTCACCGGGCTCGACCCGGAGCCGACCCCCGCCGCGTGGCGTGCGGCCTGGGCCGCGCAGCGCTAGCAAGTGCGTCGGGCGACCCGACGAGGGGGCGTCGGCGCGACCGACGGTGCGGCGCCTGCCCCCTCCAGCGGCAGGGTTTGCAGCGCCCCGCGCTCGGGCGCGCCGCGTGCTCCAAGGCTCGGGGACTGGAGGCACGATGCTCGACCCCGCCCGCTCCCCTGTTCCCCCGGACGCGCTGCACTTGCTCGTGCTCTCCTTCGCCGCGACCCTGACCGCCCTTGGCGTGGCGCTCTTGTTGCTGATCACCCCCGCGCAAGGCGCTTGCGCGGTGGGGAGCTTCGCCGACGTCCCCTCGGAGGCCCGCCTCGCCGACGCGGTTCAGGGCGGCGTCTCCCTTGCTCGTGTGGGTTCGCTGGACGGCGCCCTGACCTTGCTGGAGTGGGTCGAAGGGCAGTCGGGCCCAGGCGGAGACCCCGATCGACTCAGTTGTCGGTGACCCGGATCGTGCGCGCTTCCGCGGCCATGTCCACGATCCGGTTGCGGTCGACGGTCGCTTCGCTGACCAGCCCGGGCTCCCGCTGAGCCAGGAAGCGGAGGAACTCGGGCGGGAAGGCGCGGTAGCGCAGACGCAACGAGACCTTCACGTCGCCCACCAACCCGCGGCCCGGCACCGGGACGTCGTAGGGGATCACCCGCGGGGTGAGCATCTCCAGCGAGCGGCTGTTGTCCATGTGGTCCGCCAGCATGGGGTTCAAGACTGGTTCCTGGGTCCCGTCCGCGAGAACCCGCACGAAGCGGTTCTGGAAGGAGGCCAAGCCCAGGTTGACCCCGCGGCCCCGCTGGTCGGCGTCTGGCCCCTCGCTGACGTGGGTGTCGAAGGTGTCGAGGTCGATCGCGAAGTGGCGGTCTTCGAGGTCCTCGTCGTCGAGCAATCCGTCCGGGGCCGTCTCCCCGGTCTCGGGGTGGGCCGTGTCGTGCAGCACGCCCGACTCGTAGATCACCCCCCCGTCGTCGCGCACCACGACCTCCAACCACACCTGACGCTCTTGAGAGAAGCCCGAGGGCACACGGTGTCCTGCGCCGACGTTGGTGACGGTGACCGCGATCGGAATCACCGCGGCAGCGGCCCCCAGGCTCCGGGGCGTTCCTCTCAGGGACACCTCGCAGGTGGCCTCCAGGAGCTGCCGTCGCCGCTGTTCTTGCCCCAGCGGGTAGCCGAAGCCGTCACGATCTGGGGTGTCGCCGTTGGGGAAGCGAGGGTCGTCGACCAGGGGGGTCGAGACGGCGGTGAAGGCGTGCAGGGCGTGGCGGCGAGGCGCGAGGGGCGCCCCCGTGTCGGGGTCGACCGCCGCCGGCGCTTGGGGGTAGGTCCCAGGCGGTTGCTGCGGGTAGAGCGACATGTGGCAGTCCTGACACGACACGACGCGCCCGTGCGGGTTGTTCACCGTGTTGTAGGGGCCGCTCTGCCATTCGCTGAACAGGTTCTCCAGGCGCTGAAAGGGCTCGCCGGTGAGTACGTCGGGCTTTGGCAGGCGGACGTCGTGGCAGCTCCCGCAGAACTCGGACGAGGTCAGGTAGGGGTTGAAGCTCCCCTCGTGGAAGTCGTTGGCGGCCGGGTTCGCCAGCGGACCCTGCTTGGGGGCGTCTGGGTCGAGGACGAGGGCGCGGTTGGCGATCCCGTCGCCGAGCAGGCTGTCCCGCAGGTCGGGTCCCGTGGCCGAGTGGCACACGTCGCAGCTCACCCCCTGCTTGCTCACCTCCGAGAGGCTCTCGACGGACGGCCGGGCCGTGAGCGCGTCGACGAAGGCCTGGGTCTCTCCCTGGCTGGGGGCGGGGGGCGCGTGGCACCCAATGCAGAAGTTGGCGCTGGCCCCGTTCGCGGCCACTCCGCCCAGGCTGAGCTTGTTGATCGTCAGCTCGAAGGCGTTGAACACGGGGCTCGCGGCCCCGTAGTGCATGACCGAGCCCTCCCACTCCTGATACTGCATGGGGTGGCATTGCTGGCACTGCGCGGGGTCGACGAAGCGGTGATCGGGGGTCCTGGACACGCCCGGGCCGGCCCCGGCGGGGGCGCCCCCGCCACCGCCGCCGCCGCACCCGGCGATCAGGAATCCGCTGGCGAGCACTCCCAGGATAGCTGTCGAGCCGTCATGCACGGAGATCTCCGCAGCAGCGGATACAAACGAGGGTCCAACGCGCACGGGGACCGATCGCGGGGCTTAGGTTCGCGACCCGCACTCAGGTGTGCTCTCTGTTCCCTCCTGGCTGAGCACAACGGGCGGGGTGCGCGGCCTGGTCGCGACCTCAGCGGAGGGCGGCCGAGATCAGCGGGCCGAGGAGGCTGGCGTGGTCGTCCGTCCATGGACGGGCCTGGGGCAGATCGAGCTCCGCCACGCGCGACCACCCCGCGGCCCGCAGCCGTGTGCGGGCTGTGGCGGAGCGGCTGAAGGCCACCCAGTGCGACTCGGATTCGAGGGGACGGTCGGCGGACTGCCGGCTGCTGCGCGTGAGCGCCTCCACGCCCAGGGTCGACCCCGTCGCGAGGAGCACGGGGCGGAGGTCGACGAAGCGGTTGGAGACGTGCAAGGCCAGGATCCCCTCGGGCCGTAGCTTGCTCAGGTAGAGCGCCAGGGCCTCCCGGGTGAGCAAGTGCACCGGGATCGCGTCTCCGCTGAAGGCGTCGACCGCCAGCACCTGGAAGCGGCCGTCCTCCGCCTGCGCGAGGTTCAGGCGCGCGTCGCCCGGCTCGACGGTCGGGATCGCCGCGCAGTCGTCGAGGAAGCTGAAGTGCTCGCGCGCGATCGCCTCGTTGTCGGGGTCGAGCTCGAAGAACACGAGCCGCTCGCCAGCCCCGAAGTGGGCGGCGAGGGTGCCCACGCCCAGCCCAACGACCCCCACGTCGCGCGGAGGCGCGAAGCTCTGCAAGACGTCGACGACCGGGGAGCCCGCCCCGTAGTAGGTCGTCGCCATCCGTGGCTGCTCGAGCAGCTGAGAGCCGTGGACGATCGCCCCGTGGGTCAAGAGGCGCAGCGTTCCCTCGGTGCGGACCTCCTCGAGCACGCGATAGATCCCGTAGACGTTGCGGTGGGTCGCGCGCGGCGGAGCGGGGCGGGCGCCGGCGACCCAGCAGGGCACGAAGACCAGGAGCAGCGCCGAGGCCCCGAGCTTGGGCCACGGCTCGGCGCGCGCCCAGCTCCGGAACGCGGCGAAGCGACAGGCGAGCAGGGTCAGGGCCAGGCCCGCGATCGCGAGCGGATACTCGTAGAGGCCAGGGAAGAGGGCCGGCGCGAGGAAGGTGACGAAGAGCCCTCCCGCCCAGCCGCCGAGGGCGACCAGCAGGTAGAACCCGGTCAGGCCCTCCGCGGCGGGACGCGAGAGGTAGAGGGTGTGGTGCGCGACCAGGCACACCACGAACAGCAGGCCCGAGTAGACGAGGGCGCCGACGAAGCTGCTGAGCGGGCTCATGAGCTCGAGGAACCCGCTGCCCCAGAGGAACACGCCAACCAGGGAGAGCTCGAGCCAGAAGCGGCGCAACAGCCAGGGGCACCAGGGCTTGGCGCGAAAGGAGAGCACGAAGGTCCCAAGGTAGACCGCGAGGGGCCCAACCCACAAGAAGGGCAGGGCGCCGAGGTCCAGGGTCACCACGTTCGTGGTCGCGAGGAGGAACGCCGAGGGGAGGGCGCTGAGCAGGAACCACGCGCCGTAGCGCGGGGTCCGGGGCGCCCCGGCGCGGTCTGCGACGGGTGGGGAGGCCGGGCGCGGCGGAGGCTCCTCCAGCCCCCGCGCCGCGAGGAGGGCCAGCGCGACGTAGAGCACGAACAGCGCGCTCCAGCCGAGGCGCTGCGCCCGGAGCCCCACGAGGGGCTCGATCAAGAAGGGATACGCGAGCAAGGCCAGGAGCGAGCCGAGGTTCGAGGCCGCGTAGAGCGGATACGGGTTCACCGGCTGCGGGCCCCGCGTGGAGGCGACCCACCACGACTGGGCCACGACGCTGGTCGTGGAGAGGGCGACGAAGGGGACCCCGACCCCCAGCGCCAGGGTGGCCGCGATCGCGAGCACGGGCTGGGCGCCTGCCTCGCGGGGGGTGAGCGCGAGGGGCAAGCAGGCCATGGGCGCGAGGACCAGGACCAGGTGCCAGCGACCCACTCGCGGGGCGACCAGGTGGCAGTAGAGGTAGCCGACGAGGAGCGCGCCCTGGAAGAAGGTCAGGCAGGTGGTCCACACGTGGAAGCTCCCGCCGTAGGCCGGCAGGAGGACCTTTCCCACGAGGGGCTCGACGCCAAAGAGCAGCAGCGCCCCGAGGAGCACGAAGGCGGTGAGGGTCTGCGCGTTCGCAGGTCGCGGTGCAGGCGGCGGATCGACGACCGGGGCGTCGCTCATGCGGTCCCCTAGGTCGCGACGATGTTCACCAGGCGCCCGGGGACGAAGACCTCCTTGCGGATCGTCTTGCCCGCGATTCGCTCGGCCACCGCGGCGTCGGCCTTGGCGGCGGCGAGGGCCTCCGCCTCGCTGGCCTCGGCCGGGATCATGATCCGCGACACGATCTTGCCCTTGACCTGGACCACGATCTCGACCTCGGCGACCTTGAGCTTGGCCTCGTCGTAGCTCGGCCAGCTGGCGGCGGCGAGCCCGCCCTCGTGGCCGAGGCGCTGCCAGAGCTCCTCGCAGATGTGCGGAGCGAAGGGGCTGAGGATCAACACGAAGCTCTCGACCCAGGCGCGCGGCACCTTGTCGCGCTTGCTCGCCTCGTTGACGAAGATCATCATTTGGCTGATCGCGGTGTTGAGCTTGAGCGAGTCGACGCCCTCGGTCACGCGCTTGATCGCCTCGTGCAAGGTCCGCTCGAGGTCTGCGTCGCCGTCGCTCGCGTCTCCGAGCTTCGCCGAGAGCGCGCCCGTGCGGTCGTCGATCACGAGCCGCCAGGTGCGCTCCAAGAAGCGCCGGGTGCCCGCGACCCCGCTCGTCTCCCAGGTCGCGCCGTCCTCGAGCGGCCCCATGAAGAGCTCGTAGAGCCGGAGCGCGTCGGCCCCGTGGCTGGCGCAGAGGTCGTCGGGGTTGGCGACGTTGGACTTCGACTTGGACATCTTCTCGTGCTTGGTCGCGAGCTGGGTGTTCGTGCCCTTGACGTAGAAGGTCCCGTCGCGCTCCTCGACCTCGTCGGGGTGGTAGTACTTCCCGCGCTCGTCCTGGTAGCTGATCGCGTGGATCATGCCCTGGTTGAACAAGCGCTGGAACGGCTCGGGGGTGCTGACCAAGCCCCGGTCGTAGAGCACCTGGTGCCAGAAGCGCGCGTAGAGCAAGTGCAAGGTCGCGTGCTCCGCGCCGCCGACGTAGAGGTCGACGGGCATCCAGTACTTCTCCTCCTCAGGGTCCCAGGCCTGGGTGTCGTCGGTGGGGGAGATGAAGCGGAGGTAGTACCAGCACGAGCCCGCCCACTGGGGCATGGTGTTGGTCTCGCGCCGGGCCGGCGCGCCGGTCACGGGGTTCGTGGTCTGGACCCAGTCGGCCGCCCGCGCGAGGGGCGGGCTGCCGTCTTCCGTGGGCCGGTACTCGTCGAGCTCGGGGAGCTCGACCGGCAAGGCGCTCTCGGGGAGCGGGGTCACCGAGCCGTCGTCGTTGATCACGAGCGGGAAGGGCTCGCCCCAGTAGCGCTGGCGCGAGAAGAGCCAGTCGCGCAAGCGGTAGTTGACGGTGCCCTTGCCCGCGCCGTCGCGCTCGAGGCGCGCGATCACGGCCTTCTTGGCCGCGGCGATGTCGAGCCCGTCCATGAAGTCCGAGTTCACGTGGGGCCCGTCGCCGGTGTAGGCGGCCTGAGCGATGTCGCCGCCGCTCACGACCTCCTTGATCGGGAGCGAGAAGGTCTTGGCGAAGGCGTAGTCGCGCTCGTCGTGGGCCGGGCAGGCGAAGACCGCCCCCGTGCCGTAGCTCGCGAGCACGTAGTCGGCGACCCAGATCGGAACCGCCTCGCCGTTGAGCGGGTTGATCGCCTTGGCCCCCGTGTCGGCCCCGGTCTTGGGGGCGTCGGCCGCCTGGGTCGTGCGGTCGCGGTCGGAGAGCTTGCTGGCCTGCTCGCGGTAGGCCGCGACCGCCTCGCGCTGGCCGTCGGCGGTGATCGCGTCCACGAGCGGGTGCTCGGGCGCCAAGACGACGTAGGTGCAGCCGAAGAGCGTGTCCGGGCGAGTGGTGAACACCTCGACCTGGGCGTCGTGACCCTCGACGGCGAAGCGGATCTCCGCGCCCTCGCTGCGCCCGATCCAGTTGCGCTGTTGCTCCTTGATCCCCTCGGGCCAGTCGACGCTCTCGAGCCCTGCGAGCAAGGGCTCGGCGTAGTCGGTGATCCGGAGCATCCACTGCTCGAGTTCGCGCTTCTCGACGGGGTCGCCGGTCTCGACGTAGACCCCGTCCTTGACCTCTTCGTTGGCGAGCACGGTGCCCTGGGCCGGGCACCAGTTGACCGGGAGGCTGCTGCGGTAGGCGAGCCCAGCGTCCATGAGCTGGAGGAAGATCCACTGGGTCCAGCGGTAGTAGCGCTTGTCGGAGGTGGCGAGCTCGCGCGACCAGTCGTAGCTGAGGCCGAGCTGGCGGAGCTGATCCTTGAAGGTCTTGACGTTGCGCTCGGTGATCGCGCGCGGGTGCTTGCCCTCCTTGACCGCCTGGCGCTCGGCGGGGAGCCCGAAGCTGTCCCAGCCCATGACCCGGAGCACGTTGAAGCCCATCATCCGCCGCGCGCGGGCCACGATGTCCGTGGCCACGTAGCCCTTGGGGTGTCCGACGTGGAGCCCCGCCCCGCTGGGGTAGGGGAACATGTCGAGCACGTAGTACTTGGGCTTCGTGCGGTCGGTCGGGGTCGCGAAGGAGTCGTGCTCCTCCCAGTAGGCCTGCCACTTGGCGTCCACCGCGCGGTGGTCGTAGCGGTGGTCTTCGCGTTCTTCGCTCATCTCGGGGCCTCACGGGGCTGGACGGAGGGCCCAGCTTACTCGTGCCCCTGCGACGGGTCCATCCGCGGCGCGCTGTTAAGGAAAGCTCGCCCGGGAGGAGGGGCCTACTTGCGCTCGCGGATCCAGATCACGCGCGCCGCGGGGATCGCCACCAGGAGCCCCTCGTCGTCCAGGAGGTGGATCCACTGGCCCCGCAGCGGCGCCACCAGGACGCCCTGGAACACCTGGCCGTTCGACTCGGTGCTGACCTCGACCGAGACCTTGGTCCCAGGCCCGATCTGCCGCGGCTCCTGGGCGGCCGTCGCGGGGCGCTCGCGCGCCTGCCCCGCCATGGCCTGGAAACCGCCGGGCCCGAGCAGGTTGCGCTTGGTCGGGTCGGGGATCCGCACCCCGGGGTCGTTGTCGACGTCGCGCAGGTCGACGGTGACCGGAATGTGATCGGAGTAGCTCAGGCGCCAGGCGTCGCGGTCCGCGGCGGCCAGCTCCCCGTGCACCTTGTGCGTCCCGGGGATCACCTCCTCCATGAACCCAGGTCCCATGGCGAAGTGGTCGATCGGCTCCGGGAAGTGAATGATCGTGGGGTTCAGGGTCGGCGGGCGGAGGTAGGTGAAGGCTTCGCCGAGGATCTCGCTGGCCGGGGCCCCGTAGGTGTGGTTGAAGTCCCCGAGGATCACCATGTCCTGGTCGACCTCGCCGCTGAGCCAGTGGGTGAGGAGCTCCTTGAGGGCCGTGACCTCGCGCACGCGCTTGGCGATGTCCTGGGGCTTCCCGCTCGCCTTGAGGTGCACGACCACCGCGCGGAAGTCGAGCCCGCCGACCTTGGAGCGGAAGGCGCCGAGGACCGGGATCCGGTGGAAGATCGAGATCCCGTCGACCTCGGACGGGAGCTGGTAGAGCTCCTCGGCGTGCAGGAGCTCGACCCGGGCCGCGTTCCACACGAAGCCGACGCCGATCTGGCGGCCCTCGCCGAGGGCTCCGCTGCTCCCGATCACGAACTGGTAGTCCTCGCCGAGGGCCTCGGTCAGCGCGACCAAGGGCGCCTTGCCGTTGACCTCTTCCACCGCGAGCACGTCGACGCCGAGCTCCTTGATCTTCTCGGCGATCTTTCGAATGTCCTCGGGAGTCCGCGGCGGCTTGCGCTGGCCGAACATCTCGAGGTTCCAGGTCCCGAGGCGCAGCCGGGGCTCGGCGCTGGCGGGGGCGGTGTCTTGTGCGAACCCGAGGCCGAGACCCAAGCCGAGCAGCAGCGCGAAGGTGCGGATCATGTGCGACTCCTAAGCCTCGCGTTATAGCACCGCGCTCCCGAGCGACGAGCCGTCGAGGCGGCATGTCATGGGGGAGTCACCGGCGGGACCTGGAGCGGGGAAGCAGGGTTGCCGGAAGGCACGCTGGGGGCGTACAATCCCTCCTCGTGCGTGGTGTTCCACTCCCTGGGGGTCTTGTGCGCCGTCTTGCAACCCTGCTGATTCCGCTCGCTCTGTGTGGGTGTCCCGAGCCCGTGGACCACGAGCGGGTCGCGAAGATCTCGACCGACGACCCGCAGGAGGTCGCGAAGGCGATCCGCCTCGAGCTCTCGGACACCAAGTTCGACCGACGACTGATCCGCGAGGGGCCTGCCCTCAAGGACTACGACCAGTACCAGGACGTCGGCCCGGAGATCCTGTGGGAGGTCGTCGGCCCCTACGCCCGGCTCATGGAAGAGATGGCCAAGTCGGGGCAAAACGACAGCGCCGCGGTCATGTGCAAGGGGATCCTGCTCGGTCTGCGCGGCTACCTCGACTTCCCCGAGAAGGGCGAGACCACCGGTTTCTACGGCGACCCGGCCTTCGCCACCGCCTGCGACGTGATCGTCATGTATCGCAAGGCCTCGAGCAGCTGCCCCCCTGGCGTCTTCGACGACGAGTGGTGGGCCTCCTTCGAGGCGACCAACTCCATGACCGACGACATCGCGCAGTTCAACAACCGGATCGCCGAGATCCGCGGCGAGGCCGGCGGGAAGGCCGACACCCAGTGGCTGCTGCACGCCGACTGGACGCGCCGCCTGCGCTGGGCCGGCCTCGACGACGACCCCGCGCAATACAAGGCCGCCAACCCGGGCATGCTGCCCGACCCCAAGTCCGCCGACTAGCTCGTTAGAGCTCGGTTAGTTGCCGCCGACTAGCTCGTTAGAGCTTGGTTTCGGTTAGTTGCCGCCGAGGGTCGGCGTGATCCCGGTGGTCGGCGGCGAGCCGCTGCCGCCGCCAGCAGGCTGGCTGCCGCTGCCGGCTGAGGCGCCCGCGCCCGCCGGAGCGGCGGGCTGCGTCGAGCCTGCGGGGGCTTCGACCAGCACCAGGACCGTCCGCCCGTGGAGCTCGTAGCTCCGCCCGTCGAGGCGGGTCGCGGTGCCCGGCGCAGCCGCGTTGCCTTGATCCTCGTACCAGGCCGCCGTGTCGACCAGACGGAACCAAGCATGGCCGGGCGCGGGCTCGGGGAGGGTCGTGGTCACCTTGTTCGCGGCGCCGTTGATCGCCACGTAGAGCGAGCGCGTGGCGTCGCCCGCCTCGGCGCCGTCGAGGCGGTAGGCGAGGAAGCGGGTGCTGGGGTTGGTCCAATCGCCGACCGGGACCTCCTGAGCGTTGGTGCTCAGCCAGGTCACGTCCTTGAGCCCGTTGCCGTCGTTGTCGCGGCCCGTGAAGAACTCGGCCCGCCGCAGCGAGGGGTGCCGCGCGCGCAGTTGAAGCATGCGCCGGGTGAAGTCGGTGAAGCGCGCGTGCTCCTGCTGGCCTTGCTCCCAGTCGAGCCAGTTCTTGTCCGAGTCCAGGTTGTAGACGTTGTTGTTGCCGTTTTGCGAGCGGAGGAACTCGTCGCCGCCGGTGATCATGGGCACGCCCTGGGAGAGCGCCAGGATCGCCAGGCCCATGCGGGCGGCCTGCCGCTGCGCGACCGGGTCGCCGCCCTGATCCCAGGAGTCGTTGTGGTCGTGGCCGCCGTCGGAGGGGCCAAAGGGCCAGGGCTGATCGTTGTGCTTCTCGTTGAAGCGGTAGAGGTCGGCGAGGGTGAAGCCGTCGTGGGCCACGAGGAAGTTCACCGAGTGCCAGGGCTTGCGCCCGTCGTCGGCGAACATGCCCGACGAGCCCGCGAGCCGGTGCGAGAGGTCGCCGAGGGTCACGCCGCTGCCGTTTTGGAAGCGGCGCACCGTGTCGCGGAACTCGCCGTTCCACTCCGCCCAGCCCGAGGGGAAGTTGCCCACCTGGTAGGTCCCGGGGCCGATCGCCCAGGGCTCCGCGATCATTTGCGCGTTCGGCAGCTCGCGCACGGCGCGGCTGAGCACGTTGTTGGGGTCGAGCTTGTCGAAGTCGAACCCAGGGTCGGCGTGCTTGTTGCCGAGCACGCTCGCGAGGTCGAAGCGGAACGCGTCGAAGCCGAGGGTCTCGTGCCAATAGCGCAGCGAGTCGAGGATCAGGTCGCGGACCACGGGGTGCGCGGCGTTGAAGTTCCCGCCGCAGCCCGTGTTGTCCCAGTAGAAGCGGCGATCGGGGCTGAGCTGGTAATACGTCTGGTTGTCGAGCCCGCGGTAGCTGAGCAGGTTGGCGAGGTCGGGCTTGCCGCCCCAGAGGTAGCCCTCTCCGGTGTGGTTGTAGACCACGTCGAGGATCACCTTGATCCCCTTGGCGTGGAAGGCCCGCACCATGGCCTGCAGCTCGCGGGTCGGACCTCCGGGGGTCTTGTCCTTGGCGTAGCGCCGGTCGGGGGCGAAGAAGCTGAGGTTGGCGTAGCCCCAGTAGTTGTCGCCCTGGGTCCCCTGAGCGCGGTCGTTTTTATCT
>JAGQRJ010000428.1 GCA_020425635.1 Planctomycetota bacterium
AGGACGACGATGCTGCTCTCGTACTTCGAGAGGTTCACGCCCACCATGTCGACCCCACGCACGGTGGGGATCGCCACGAGCTTGACCTGCGAGAGGCTGCCCTCGAAGAGCTGGGGCGCCATGGCGTTGATCATCTTCTCGAGCATGGTCTCCGAGCCGGGCAGCGCGCGGCCGTCGACGTCGACGCGGATCGTGGGGGTCCCGGTGGGCTCGAGCACGAAGCCGTTGTCTTCGCCCGGGCCGAGGTTGGCGGACGCCTCGATCGTGAACACCGCGTTGATCAAGGTGATCGCGCCCTCGGTCGGGTGGATCACGTCGAGCTGCACGCGGAGGTCGGCGATGTCGAGGTCGAAGAGCTGCGGGGAGCGGGGGTCGATCGTCAGGAGCGGGGGCAGCATGCCCTCGATCCGCATCACGAGGGGGAGGTCGGGGACGAGGTAGTCGTTGAGCTCCGGGACCGCCTGCATGAGGCCGCTGGTGGTCATGTTGGTGCGGACGCCCGCTTTGTCGAACGCGGCCTGGTCGAGGTCGTGCTGCAGGGCGCCGGCGCGCCAGGCGGCGTGCAGCGCGCGGTTCAGCGCGTCCTGGTGGAAGGAGAGCGCGAGGTTCGGCCCGGGGCCGCCGCCGACCAGCGAGGGGGCGAGGCCGCCGACGACGAAGGAGCCGGTGTGGCTGCCGTAGATCGGGGTCTCGGCCATGACGTTCCCGTCGAAGGCCGCGGTCACCCCGTCCTCGTCGAAGGCCAGGGTGTTGAGCAGCCAGTCGATCGTGAGCGCCTTGCCGGCGATGTCCTGGCTGAGGGTGCCGCGCCGGTTTTGCGCGACGAGGGCCTTCTGCAGCATTTGCTCGAGGTTGGTGCGCGCGGCGTCGGCGAAGGCGGTCTCGAAGCTGTCGAGGATCTGTCCGGTCTGGCTGCGGGCGAAGTCCGGCACGCTGAAGCCCGAGGCGGTGGCGCTGGTTTGGAGGACCTGGCCGCTGGCCTGGTCGCCCTGGACGCCGAAGGCGATGTCTCCGGTGATCTCCATGACCCCGGCCCGAATCGTGCCCTTGAAGTCCTTCTTGATCACCAGCAGGATCCGCGCGCTGGCGGTGATGTCGAGCTCGACGTCCTGAATCCGCGCGAGGAAGCGCATCCCGCCCGAGGCGGCGTCGAGGGCGATCGTGACGTCGCCGAAGCGGAAGTCGGTGAGTTGAATGTCGGGGACGGGGCTCGCGAGGACCTGCTGCCGGATCTGGTCGCGCTGCTTGATCAACTCGGCGGCGAGCTCGGGCTCGAACTGGTTGATCGCGTTGTCGGTGATCCGCACCGTGGCGGCGTCGGGGAGCGAGGCCAGCTCGTCGCCGAAGTCGCCGGCCAGCACACTCACGTGCTTCTCGGTGAGCTCGCCGGCGTGGTCGTAGGCCTGGATCAGCCAGGTGTTCATGCCGGGGACCGCGGTGACCTGAGCCTGGAACACGCCCGTGGCGTCGACGGGGGCGTCGACGCCGTCGACCACCACCCGGGCCACGCCGTTGCCGGCGTCGGAGGCCACGCCCTGGATCTGGATCGGACCGGCGCTGGCGAAGGTCCCGCGCACGGGGGTGATCAGCTCGACCGTGGGGCCGAGGCTCACGGGGCCGCCGTCGCCGAGGAGGGCCAGCTGGCTGGCGCCCGCGTTGGCCTGGTTGACCGTGGGCAACGACCCGTTGAGGGTCCTCCCCCCGCCCTTGCTGCTGTGGTTGCAGCCGGCGAACACCAGGACGCCGCACAAGGCGATACGGCTGGTCAGGATCCACGTGTTGAAGCGCATTTGCCGCTCCTCCCGCCCCCACACTGCAAGCAAGGGTCCAGGTACGTGTCACCCACGCCGACGAGACTTACGTCCAATTCGTTTCACATCCGGGTCTGCTCGTGGCGGGTCGTGCGTCTCATGAGAAGCTGCGGTTGCGTGGCTTTAAGTGCTTTCAGTCTTTGCGTTCGCGGGCTCGCAGAGCTTGTCTCCCGAAACTCGAAGCCCACGCGCCCCCGGGTTCGGGCCACGGACGACCAAGGCGGGGAGGGGGCCCTGTTAGCCCTGTCAGCCAAAGGCCTAACCCGGAGTCGAGGCCTGCGCCGGCTCCGCGGGTGAGCCCCCTGCCCTGCCCCGCTCGACCTTCAAGAAGAGCAGCGCTGGCAGCAGGAGCAGGTCTCCGGCCAGCGCGAACCCGATCGCGGCCGAGACCATGGCCCCAAAGAGCCGGTTCGCCGGAAACTCCGAGGCCAGGAGCACCGAGAAGCCAAGCACGAGCACCACCGAGCTCAAGAGCAGCGCGACCCCGGTCTCCTCCAGGGTCTGCACGATTCCCTCGGGGTCGTTCAGGCCGTCGCGGTGCTGAAGCCCCGCGACCACGTGGATCGTGTCGTCGACGCTGATCCCGAACACGATCGCGAACAAGACCGACGTGCTCAAGCTCAGCGCGGTCCCGCTGACGACCATCAGCCCCCCGAGCAGGAGCAGGGGGAGCAGGTTCGGGAGGATCGCGAGCGCGGCCAGGGTCGGGCTGCGGAAGAAGACCACGATCAAGAGGAACACCAGCACGAAGGCGGTCCCCACCGTACGGGTCATCTCTTCGGTCAGCGTCGACTGGATCACCTGGTTCATGACCGACGCGCCGGTGAGCTTCCAGCTCACCCCCTCGGGCAGGTGGCGCTGCGCGGCCGCGTCCACCCGCTCGAGCAGCGCGTAGAAGCGCGTGGTGTAGAGGTTCTCGATCCTCATCTGCAGCCGCAGCTGGCGAGGGTCGTCCACCGAATCCACGTAGGCCTCGGTGGGGTCCTCTCCGCTGAACCAGTAGAGGAAGTGCAGCTCGGCCAGGGCCTCGGGGCTGTCGGGGAGCGTGCCCGCGACGGCGGGGTCGCGCTCGTTCATCGTCAGGTAGGCGTCGCTGAGGAAGTCGGCGAGCGAGAGCGCGTAGAGCACCCCCTCGCCGCGCAGCGCGGGCCCGCGCAGCTCCTCCCCCAGCGCGAGCAGCCCGCGTTGGACGGCCGGGTCGAAGGCGCGCTCCCCGGCGTCGATCACGAGCTCGAGGGGCACGGCGCCGCCCATGCGCTCCTCGAAGAAGTCGCGCGTCACCACGAGCGGGTCGTCCTCGTCGAAGTCGTTGAGCATGCGGGTCTCGCGGCTCGGAGGCAGCAGCGCGAGGTCGCCCAGGACCAGCAAGGTCGAGGCGACGACCACGACCAGCGGCCGCCGGCGAATGGCCCGCGCGACCCACCCCAAGGGGTTCACCTTGCGCGGACCCTTCCGCGCGGCCTGGGCGAGGGCGGTCGGCGAGAGCCACAGGACCAGCGGAGGCAGGAGGGCGAAGGTGGTGAGGTAGGCAGCGAGCACCCCGAAGGCGACCGGGATCCCCAGCTCGCGCACGATCTCGGCGCGGCTCGTGGCCAGCGAGGCGAAGCCGCAGGCCGTGGTCAGGCTGGTGAACAGGCAGGCCCTCCCGACCTCCTCGACCGCGGCGCGCATCGCGGCGGCGGGCAAGCGATCGGCGAGCTCCTGGCGAAAGCGGGTCAGCAGGTAGATCGCGTCGCCGACGCACACCACGAGCACCATGACCGGGATCACCGTGGAGAGGAACGAGAGCGGGAACCCGGTCAGCCCCATGAAGCCCAGGGTCCACACCGTGGAGAGGCCCACGGTCACCAGCGCGAGCAAGGTCGGCACCAGGCGCCGAAACACGGCGCCCAGGGCGAGGAAGATCAGCGCGAAGGCGAGCGGAAAGAACGCGCGCAGGTCGCTGTCCATGAGCTTCAGCACGCGCACATTGGAGACCGCGAAGCCCTCGAGGTAGCCCGTCTCGCCCGCGGCGAGCGCCCCCTCGGGGCTGAAGAACTCGAGCAAGGTCAGCCCGAACTCGCGCCGCGCAGACTCGCTCTCGTCCCCGGGAGCGAGGGGGATCCAGAAGCCCGCGAGCCTCCGATCCTCGCTCAGCAGCCGATTCATGACGGCCGGGTTGGTGCGCAGCAGCGCCCACTGCGCCTCGGGGTTCCAGGTCGCGTCCTCCTCGGGCGTGTAGACCGGGCTGACCTCCACGTCGACCCCGCGCACCTTGGCCAGAGGCGCGCTGGAGAGCGAGGTCAGCCGCTCGGGGTCGACGCAGCGCAGCTGCGCGAGCTGCTCGGTGAGCGCGTGGACCCGACGAATGCCCCGCTGGGAGAGCACGTCGTAGGGCAGCTCGACGACGCAGAACGCCGTGGTGTCGTCCGAGCCGAAGGTCGCGCGGAAGGCGTCGTGGATCGCGCGCAGGGGGTGCTCGTCCGGAAAGATCTTCTCCATGCGGACGTCGCGCTGCAGCCACGGGATACAGCAGGCGAAGGCGACGGTCAGCGCACACACCCCGAACACGCTCGCGCGTGGGTAGCGCAGCGAAAGCACGAGGGCGCGCTCGAGGGCCCCCTGCGGCGAGCGCAGCACGCTCACCGCCGAGCGCGAAGCGTTGCGCGCGGGGCCTGGCTCACGACTCGACCTTGAACGCGACCAGGGTCACGTCGTCGGTCGAGCGCCGACCTTCGCGGAAGGCCTCCACCGCGCGCAGGATCCGCCACAGGAGGTATTCGGCCTCGTAGCGCCCGAAGCGCTCCACGACCTGGTGCAGCCGCTCGTCTCCGAACTGCTCGTTGCGCGGGTTGAGTGCCTCGGTCACGCCGTCGGTGTATTGCAGCACCAGGTCCCCGGGGAGCAGCGTCACCGCGACCTCCTCCAGGCTGGCCTCGAAGATCTGACCCTCGTCCATGCCCAGGGCCATGCCCTTCGAGTCGAGAACCTGCAGCGGCGGCTCGCGCTTCGTGTTGTAGAGGATCACGGGGTTGTGCCCGGCGCGGGAGAACACGAAGCGCCGGCTCTCGACGTCGAGCAACCCGTAGAACACCGTGACGAAGGTCTTGTCGTCGAGGTCGCTGAAGATGTCGCGGTTGGCCAGGCAGAGCGTCTGCTGCGTGCTCGGCACTCGCCCTTGGTTGGGGGCCTCGCGCCCGTGCACCTCGACCAACTTCTTGGCCAGGCCCATCAGCAGCGCGGCCTCGATCCCGTGCCCCGTGATGTCCCCGATCACCATCGCGTGGTGGCGCTCCGAAGGCCTGAAGAACGAGTAGAAGTCACCGCCGACGGCGTCGCAGGGCTCGTAGACCCGCGCGAACTCGAGCCCCGGAACCTGGGGCACCTCCGACAGCAGGCGCAGCTGCTTCTGGCGCGCCTCGATCAGCGACTTGTCTTGTTCGCGGGCGCGGGCGACCCGGCGCTGGACGGCGTCGAGGTCGTTCTTGAGCCGCTCCCAGGCGACCTCGTCGAGGGACTCCTGGGGCTTGAAGACCTTGGCCGCGTTGCTGTGCGAGTCGCCGCTCTTGAGCAGCGACTCCTCGATCACCTCCTGCTTCAAGTCGGCCGGCGAGCCCTGGGGCGGGCGGTCCTCGTCGAAGCTCTCGCAGGCCGACCACAGGTGGGCGACGACCTGCTCCACGGTCTTCTCGAAGGTCGCGCTCTCGATCGAGGCCCCGATCGTGATCGCCTTTTGCCGGCGCCGGCAGTGGGGGCACACCCAGTTCGAGACCGCGTCGGTCACACCGTAGGCGGGGTCGTCGAGCAGCCACTTGCGCACGCGCCGGTGGCGGTCGAGCTGCACGTTCTCGGCCTGCACCGCGGCGGCCATGTCTTCGCGGCTGCGGATCGGGCTCTTGCTCTTGTAGTCGGCGCAGCCGCTGAGGTGTTCGAGGACTCCCGCGTAGAAGCGCTGGGCAGGGCCCTCCTCGAAGGTGCCGTCGGCGCGCTTCTGGGGGAAGCGCGCCGCGGTGACCCGTGCGCAGTAGGGGCAGAGCCAGTTCGTCTCGAGGTCGCGCACTCGCCACAGGGGGTGGCGCATGATCTTGCGCTTGAGCTTCTCGACCTGGCGGGCGTGGGCGCCCTCCTCGATCTTGCTTCGCAGCTCGGAGACCGGGCGGGGCTGGCCTTCGAGGACCGTGTAGGCCTTGCAGCGCTCGAGGTGCGCCGCGACCCCTTCGAAGAAGGCCGTGCGTCCGCTGCCCTCCGGGACCTTGAGCTCGAGCACCCGCGCGCAGAACGGGCACAGCCAGCGCCGGTCCGGGTCCATCAGGCGAAACGAGGGGTCGGTCTTGAACCACCCGGCGACCTTCGCCGGGTCGTGGCGCCGCGCCGCCTGCGACCCCTGGGTCAGCTGGCGCAGCTCGGCCCGAGGGCGCAGCTTGTCCTCGCCCTGGGCGAACACCTGACAGCGCAGGAGGTGATCGACCACGCGGCTCAGGAGCTCGTGGTCCTCGTTGAGCTCCTCGAGGAAGTCTGGCTCGAGGCTCGCCTGCAGCGGGCGAAAGTTCGCCCCCTGCGCGCAGTAGGGGCACAGCCAGCGCCCGTCCGCGGCCCGCAGGCGGAAGCGCGCGTCCTCGCGCATGTAGCCCAGGATCCGGATCTTGAACACCACGTACTGCGCGGCCTGGCGCACGCGGTCCACGTCGCCGGGGACCCCCGCCCCCTGGTTCCAGGTCTGACACTCCGAGACCAGGTGGCCCGCGATCCGCTCCTCGAGCGCCTCGTCGAGCTGCAGGTCGCGCACGCCGAGCTTGAGGCAGTAGGGGCACACCCAGTTGTTGGAGCGAACCATCACCCGCCAGCGCGGGTCGTCGCGCAGGCGCTGCGCGACCTCTCGCTCCACGTCCCCCCGCACGGCTAGCGCCGCCTCGCGGCTTGGCGCTCGGCCTCGCTGGCGAGGGCGTCGTCGCGCAGCTTGAGGTAGCTCTCGTAGCGCTCTTCGTCGACGGTGCCCGCCTCGACGGCGGCGCGGACGGCGCACTTGGGCTCGGCGTTGTGCGCGCAGTCGCGGAACTTGCAGCTCGGGGCCAGCTCGACCAGCTCGCGGAAGCCCTGCTTGAGCTCCTCGAGGTCCAGGTCCCAGAGCCCAAAGGCCCGCAGCCCGGGGGTGTCCACGACCCAGCCGCCGCCCTCGAGGCGGATCAGCTCCGCCGAGGTCGTCGTGTGGCGCCCGCGCCCGTCGGCCTCGCTGACCTCGCCCGTGCGCAGTCGGACCCCGGGGAAGAGCACGTTGAGCAAGGTCGACTTCCCGACCCCGCTCGGCCCGACGACCGCGGACAGGCTCCCGGTCATCAGCGCGCGCAGCGCCTCGAGCCCCTCGCCGCTGGCGGCGCTGACCAGCAGCACCCGGTAACCGAGCCGGCGGTAGACCTCGCCGTCTTCCTCCACGAAGGCGCGGTATTCGGCGTCGGCGAGGTCGATCTTGTTGATCACGACGCAGGCTTCGATCCCGTCGCGCTCCAGGCCCACCAGCACCCGATCGATGAACGCCCGCTTGTAGGGCGGGTCGAACGCGGCCACGACCAGCAGCACCTGGTCCACGTTGGCGCACACCACTTGATCGCGCTTGAAATCCCGGGCGCGGTGCATGGCGTTGCGCCGGGGGCGCACGGCCTCGATCACCCCCCGCGCCTCGGCGGGCGGGTCCTCCTCGCTTGCGGGCGGCTCGCCCTCGACGAGCTCGACCTCGACCCGGTCGCCCACCGCGAGCCGGACGCGCTTGCGGCGGAAGAGCCGCCCGCGCAGGTCGCAGCGCAGCGTACGCCCCTGGTCGTCTTCGACCTCGGACTCGTTGCCCACGATCTTCGTTACTGTCGCGCTGAGCCGACCCATAACCCTAGTATAGGCAACGACACCCGCCCCCAGCAGCCCGCGCTCGATATACTCGCGGCGGAGGATTTTTCACCCCCATGCCTCGCTACCGAGACGTCGTCGCTGGGCACCTGCTGCTCCTGCGTCAAGGGGTGCCCCTGGCGCAGCTGTGGGACGCGCTGGCCGCGCTCGGACGCAACGAGCACGGGACCCTGCTCGAGGCCCTCGAAGCCGCACAGACCCTCTCCCCGAGCGAGGTCGACGCGCTGCGCGCGGACATTCCCAAGGTGATCCGCGCCGAGCGCGAGCGCACCCTCCTGCGCTTGATCCACCGCACCCGGGGGGTCGACCCCCAGCGTCTGCTGGGGGTCTTCAACCAGGTCCGGGAGGGCGGCTTCGCCCAGGAGGTCGGCGACCGCCTCGTGCGCGAAGGCACCGTCGGCGCGGGCGAGGTCCAGGACCTCTACGAGTGGGCCGACGCCGCCCTCAGCCACGCGCGGGCCAAGCGCGCCGAGGCGCTCTCCCGCCTGACCCGCACCCCTGGGCGCTTCGGCGCCGCGGAGGCCGACCGCCTGCAGGCCGCCCTGCAGCTGTGCGAGGGCTTGCTGAACCTCGACCGCCGCCCGGCCACCCGCGCCCCCTCCGACCCCGCGCTGCTCTCGGCCAACGAGGGCCCCCCGCCGATCGACCCCGAGGACTGCCCGATCTACGGCTACGAGATCCTCTCCGAGCTCGGCCGGGGCTCCATGGGCGTGGTCTACAAGGCCAAGCACCTGCTCACCGATCGCTTCACCGCGCTCAAGGTGCTCCCGCTCAAGTTCGCCGACAAGGCGGTCTACCTCGAGCGCTTCAAGCGGGAGGCCATGGCCCTGATGCGCCTCAAGCACGAGCACATCGTGCGGGCCTACGACTTCGGCGGGAGCGAGGAGTACTACTACCTCGCGCTGGAGTTCGTCGACGGCGAGACCCTCGACCGCGCGCTCAACCGCGACGGACGCCTCCCCGAACGCCGGGTGCTCGACATCGGCCGTCAGGTCGCCCTCGGCCTCGACGCCGCCGCCCAGGCAGGGGTGATCCACCGCGACGTGAAGCCCGAGAACATCATGCTCACCCGCGACGGGGTCGCGAAGCTCTGCGACTTCGGGATCGTCAAGCTCGACCAGCTCCAGGAGGGGACCCTGACCCTCAACGGGACCACCGTCGGGACCCCGCACTACATCTCGCCCGAGCAGGCCCGCGGCGAAGACACCCTCGACGTGCGCAGCGACCTCTACTCCCTGGGGATCTCGCTCTACCACCTGGCCACCGGCCACGTGCCCTTCACCGGGCGCTCCCAGGGCGCGATCCTCGTGCGCCACATCCTCGAGCCCGTCCCCGACCCGCGCACCCACGAGCCCTCCCTCAGCCGCGAGTTCGCCGAGGTCGTCCGCGGCCTGACTCACAAGAAGCCCGACGACCGCTACCCCTCGGGCCAGGCAGCCGCCGACGCGATCGCCGCCGTGCTCGAAGGCTCCGCCCTCCAGCGCGGCTGAAGTCCGACCGCCACCCTACGGGCCAGGCCGTCTCCGACGCGATCACCGCCGTGCTCGAAGGCTCCGCCCTCGAGAGCAGATAGAGACCCCGCGCACACGCTCTCGCCGCCCTGCTAAGGGCTGGGTCAAGGTTCGGCTGCGACGTCACGCCGCCGGCGAATCGCGCCCGCGTCTCTTTCACGCCGCCGGCGGATCCCGCCCGGCCCGCGCGCGCTCGCTCCAGCCGTCAACCCGCTCCTCGGCGTTGCGCTCGCGCTGGCGCTCGAGGTGCGCGTCGAAGTCCATGCTGTCCCAGAGTCCCGCGGCCGCCCACGGCGCCTCGAAGTCGTCGTGGCAGCCCGTGGCCCTGAGCCCGCCCGGCGTCGCCG
>JAGQRJ010000429.1 GCA_020425635.1 Planctomycetota bacterium
CCAGGGGCGCCCCCCGTTTCGGCGCGTCGGGAGGCAGGGCGACGCGTGGGGCGAACGTCCGGGCCGAGGCAAGCTCGGCCCCTACGGGGCATTTCGGGCAACGCCGAAGCCGAGGCCGCGTCGCTCTCCTCCCGAGACCGAGACCGAGACCGACGCCGGTTCTGAGACCCTTGGCCACCGATAGGCGCGGGAGCTAGCCTCCGCCCGTCGCCACGCTCCTCTCGAGATGGAGGCGCGCGCCAATGAGAGGCGCGCGCCCGCGGCCCGTTGGGGGTGAGCGCTCGCAGCTTTGCTGCGAGGGCGAGGGGGCCTCGGAGAGGCCCCCTGAAACTCAGTATCCGCTGAGGTGCTCTTCGCGGATCTGGGCCTGGAACTCGCGCCACTTGGCGTAGAGGGCTCCCGGGGGCTTGCGCAGGTTGATCGCCTGATCGATCGCGTAGTTCGCGGCCTCCCAGTCTTCGAAGAACACGTGGACGCGGATCAGGACGTAGTAGGCCCACCCGCGTTGGCGGTCGCTGTCGCCGCGGTCGGCCACGGTGGTGAGGTTCTCGCGCGCGCGCTCGTAGTAGGGCAGCGCCTTTTGACGCAGGGAGTTGGCCTCCCGGGCGGCCGCGAGGGCCTCCTTGCGCTGGCCCGCGGCGATCAGGCGCTTGGCGGTTCGCCTGGCCTGCCGCTCCCGCACGTGCTCGGCTTCCCCGAGCTCGAACTGCAGCCGGCCCAGAGCGAAGCGCATCGGCATGTGCCCGCTGTATTGCTCGGATCCCTCGGAGAGGGTCTTCACCGCCGCGAGGATGTTCCCCTCCTCCGCCTGACCCAGCCCCCGCTCATAAACCTCGTTGGCGGCGGGATCTACGGAGCTGCAGCCGCAGCCGAGGCCGACCACCAACGCGCCCACCAAGCCTAGCGCCCGGGTGTACTTGCGCACGTGGGTCAAGGAGCCTCCTGCTGGTCTGGCCACTGGGAGCATACGAACGGTCACCCGCCGGGGTTTAGTGGGCGTAAGTGATAGCAAATCCCACCCCCGACCTGCATGGCCTGCCCGAAACTGCGCGCTAGCGGTTGTCTCGAGGGCTGACGTCGAAGGGCGGCAGGATCTCGCGGTCTATGTCGCCCCCGCTGCCGGTCAGCTTGAGGTTCGCGAGGTAGTCCTCGATCGCCTTCTTGACCTGGGCGTGCTTCACCCGGGTGGGGTCGTCGCGGTCGACCTCCTGGCGGTCCATGCGCCCGATCACCGCCGTCAGCCAGGTCAGCGCCTCCTCGTAGTTCTGCAGGAAGAAGTGCAGGCGCCACACGTACTCGTGGATCGCCATGTCCTCTGGGTGCAGGCGCTGGTAGATCGTGAAGTGTCGAATCGAGGCCTCAGCGGCTCGGCGGGTGCCTTGGTTGGCGCGTTCGAGGTAGGGCCGGTAGTCGTCGAGCAGCGCCTCGACCTCCGCGTCGTCGAGCTCGACCTGGCGCCCGTATTCGTCGGTCGGAGTGCGCCGGTTGACGTTGATGTATTGCATGTTCCAGGCGATCACGTCGGCCACCTTGAACCAGTAGGCCGCGATCTGGTACTGGGTCGTGGCCATGAGCAGCTGGGGCTCGGAGGCCTCTGGAACGTGGCGCAGGATCTCGTCGAGGATCTCGATCGCCTGCAGCAGGCAGGGGGGGTCGCTCTTGATGCAGCGCAGGGCGGCGTTGCGGCGCTGGGTGACGAAGAAGGCCTTTTGCTCGGGGTCCTTGTCGCCGGTGCGGGTGATCTCGACGTCCTCCCAGTCCTGGTCGAAGTCGACCTCGATCCGGTTGTCGAGGCCGTAGGGCCCGCTGTAGCTCGGCCGATCGTCCGGCGTCCCGTCGGTGCTGCTGCAGCCCAAGGGGAGCAGGGTCGCGGCGAGCAGGGTCGCGGCGAGCGAGGCGAAGCGAGGGATCATGCGTCCTCCTGGGGGCGAGAGCGTAAGAGGCGCTCGAGGCGGCCGGGGTCGCCCCCGGCGCGGACCGTGCGTTCGTTGGAGATCTGAACGAGCCCCGGCTTGGCGCCCTTGGGCTTCCGCACCCACTTGCGCGGAGTGTAGCTCACGTCGACCGCGCCGCGGTTGCGCGCCTTGGAGTAGTAGGCGGCGAGCGTCCCCGCGTCGACCAGGCTCTCGTGGTTCGGCGGGCGCTTGGGGTCGACGCGCAGGATCACGTGCGAGCCCGGGCAGCCCCGGACATGGAAGAAGAGGTCCCTCCCGCGCGCGACCCGCATCGTCAAGCGGTCGTTCTCGTCGTCGTTGCGTCCGACCAGCACCTCATGACCTTCCAGGGTGCGGAAGCTGCGCGGCCCCTGGTTGACCTGCTGCTTGGGCTGCTTCGGCCCCTGGGCCTTGGGCAGCAGGCCGTGCTTGCGGAGCTTCTCTTCGTAGGCGTCGAGGGTCGCGGGGTCGTCTTCGCTGAGCGCCGCGCCCTCCTCGACGAGGGCCCGCGCCTCGGCGCAGCGCGAGTCGGTCTCGCCCAGGCGCGTGCGCACCGCGACGTCGCCCTTGCGCAGCTTCTTCGCCTTCTTGTAGAGCGACTGCATGTTCTCTTGAACGGTGCGCTGCGGGTCGAGCTCGAGCTCGAGGGTCAGCGGCTCCGGGGTGGCCGCGTAGTCGGTCACGCTCACCTTGGCAGCGCGCGCCGGCAGCGAGCCGAGGTTCGCCTTCAGCAGGTCGGCGTGTCGCTCGAGGAGGTCCGCGCGCTCGACCTCTGCGAGCTGCTTCTCGAGCTTCCCGACCAGGCCCTGCAGCCGCTTGAGGCCCTGGCGCGCGGCTCGCCGCAGAGTCGCCACCCGCCCGCTGGCGCGCTCGGCGTCCTCGCTCGCTCGCTGCACCTCGGCCACGGCCAGACCGAGGGCCAGGGTCTCGGAGTCGGGCTCGACGTCGAGGGCGATGGTTGCGGGGGGTCGCTCGCCCGCGCGGGGCTCGGGCAGGTCGTAGGGCGTGCCGCGGGTGAACGGGCGCGCACCCCGGCCGGTGTGCAGCGAGCCGAGGCAGCGTGGCGCCTCGAGGGGCGCGCACAGGATCGCGTTGCCCTGGCGGCCGAAGAGCTCCACCGCGAGGCGCAGCGAGCGCGGAGCGTCGACCGGGTCCGTGAGGTGCTCGACGTCGAGGAGCACGATCCGGTCGCTGGGGGGGGCGCTGAGCTCGTGGATCCTTGCGCCCAGGAGGTGCTTGCGCAGCAGCCCGAGGAAGGGGTGGGCGTCGCGCGCCCACGCCTTCTTCTTGTGCTTGTCGTCGGCGTCGACGGCCTCGGGGGGCAGCGCGACGGCCCGCAGCCAATCCCCACCGAGGGCGAACTCCCACGCGACTCGACGCAGCGGGCGGGCCTCGGGGTCGCCCCCCTCGTGGTGCCGCGCGAGGATCACGTAGCTGTCCTCGGCCGGGCTCCACACTCGGTGCACGAAGGCCCCCCGCAGGGCGGGGGCCGCCTCACTCGTCCAGCGCGCGACGTCGGCTGCGGTGATCACGCCGCGAGTATGCCGCACACGCCGTCATAGGGAAGTCACGGTTGTGAGGAGGCTCGGCACGAGCCCCCTCAGGCGAGGCCTGAGCTCAGTCGCAGAGGTGCAGGTCGGCGTCGGCGGTCGACCAGTCGAGGATCCCGGTGCCCTCGGGGAAGAACAGCCCCAGCTCGCGCTCGGCGGCCTCGGGGCCGTCGGAGCCGTGGACCAGGTTGTACTGGTTCGAGATCCCGAAGTCGCCGCGGATCGTGCCCGGGTCGGCCTTGAAGCCAAAGGTCGCGCCCATGAGCTTGCGGCTGACCTCGATCGCGTTGGGCCCCTCGAGGGCCAGGGCGACCAGGGGCGAAGAGGTCATGAACTTGACCAGGCCCGGGTAGAAGGGGCGCTCCTTGTGGTCCTGGTAGTGACGGGCGGCGAGGGCCTCGTCCATGTGCATGAGCTTCATGCCGGCGATCCGCAGGCCTTTGTTCTCGAAGCGGGTGAGGATCTGTCCGATCAGGCGGCGCTTGACGGCGTCGGGCTTGAGCAGGATCAGGGTCTTTTCCACGGGGCTCTCCTTGTGATGGGGGGGGAAAATACCATCCCGCCCGGGCAGCGAAACCGCGGGATGCAAAACGGCTCCTCCCTGTGTGGGGAGGAGCCGTTTGCTGGAGGCAGCCCGCGCCATGCAGCGCGGGGCTGCCGACGCGTGGCCGCTTCTGGAGGTCGGGCGTCAGCCGAGCTCGCCGGCTGACCGCCTCGTTTAGCCGATGTTCGTGCGAATGCCCTCGGTGCGCTCCTCGATCACCTCGAGCAGGTTCTCGAACAGCATGTCGGTGGAGGCTCCGCCGAGGGCGGGGTTGCGCACCTCGAGCCCGAACTTCGACGAGTGCAGGGCGTCGCGCAGCTGGTTGGGGCGCAGGTGGTACTTGCGGCAGAGGGTCTCGTAGACCTCGGGGACCGCGAGCAGGTCGTAGCTGTCCCAGAAGCGGCGCTTGATCGTCAGCTTGCAGCCAGGGCCGCCCGAGCCGGGTTGGATCTCGAACACCCGCGTCCTGCGGCCGCTCTTGCGGCTGCCCTGGATCTTGCTGACCCGCGCGGCGATCCCGCGTTGGCGCAGCGCCTCGACCAGCTCGTCCGGCGTCGGCGGGCTACCCTCGGTCGACCACACCGTCTGCACCTCGTCGGTGCGGACCCGCCCGCCGACGAAGCCGATCTCGCTCTCCCCGAGCAGCTCGCTGCTCACGAAGATCGATTGCGGTCGGTCGATGAACGGAGCCAAGTCCTCGAACGCCTCCTCGGCCTTGTGCCGCGCAGGCGTCGCAGCGCGTTCGTCGTGGTTGATCGTGATCGTCGAGCCGTTGACATCGTGCCGGATGTCCTTGCTCGACAAGATCCTGCTGACCTTGACCACGTAGCGGTCCTCGATTTCGAGGACTCCACTGGCTGTGTAGCGGTAAGCCACTCAAACCCTCCCCAGGGCATTTCCCCACACCCCAGAGGGGTGTGTTCCTTCCTTCTCCGACGTCGATCTCTGCTGGGAGAGATACTCGGTCGGAGCGCTTTATGACCCCACGCCGCCCAATGCAGCGCAGAGGCCTCGATCCCAGGCCGCAGCCCAGGTGTTTCCTGCGCTCGGGGGCGCCTCGGATCGCTCCGAAACCCATGCCCGAGCCGTCATTTGGCTTGATCCGCGTAGGGAGGAGTTCCCCCTTTGCCGGCAAGCTTAATGAGCGCCCGCAGTTGCTGCGAGTCTTTAATCCAATACCGACGCATCGTGCGCGGATGCGTCCACGACTTCGCCTCCGCGCGAGGGATCCGCTCGCCGGTCATCACGCAGGTGACCATCGGATCTTCCTCGGCCGCGGAATCTGCGCTGCGCTCGACCTGCTCGAAGCTCGCCGGCACGGCGACCTCCGCGGGGTCGACCGGCTCATGGCGCAGCTCCACGAGCTTGCTGACGTAAGTCTTGTGGAAGGTGCCGGTGTCCACGCGGGCCAGACACTCGACGAGGGTCCCCTTGACCTTCGCCAGCTCGGCGCTGACCTCGGGGCCAAAGGGCACGAGCTGCTCGTAGTAGTCGAGCAGGTTGACCGGGATCTGCACGTCTTCGGTGATCCAGAGGTCGAAGGCGGGCTGTTGCTTCGCGTTCTCGCGAATCACGTAGCGCGTGCAGCGCACCCGCCGCAGCCGGTGGTCGATCCGCAGCGTGACCTCGCGCTCCTCGTCCTGCCGCTCGAGGCTGGCTCGAATCCGACCGGGCTCGGCCGGGTCGCCGCCGATGCGCGCGTACTCGCGCTCGAGGCGCTCGCGCGCAGACGGGTCGTCCTCGACCTTCTCGCGCATCTGCACGAACTGGTCGCGCTGGCGCTCGAGCGAGCGCACGCGGTCGGCGCGGTACTTCTGATAGTGGGCGAAGGGGCGCGCTTCGAACTCGGCCCGGGTCACGCGGGCTTCGCGCACGACCTGCTCGCCGAGGTCGACGAAGAGCGCCCAGTCGTGGACCGGGTCGAAGACCCGCAGCGCGTCCCCGCAGATGGTCACTTGCTGCAGGGCGAGCTGGGTCGTCTGCTCACCGCCGGGGAATCCGTTGGACTCCTGGACCAGGACGATCGATCCCTCTCCCGCGGATTCCCCCTCGGCGTATGCCGGAGAGACCGTCGCGAGGACCGCACCGAGCGCCGCCAAGTGGCGGGGCGCAAAGCGCGCGGATCGACTTGCCATCCAAGCCCAACCTTCCCGTAATGCCTTTGCAGGCAGCGGTTTACAGGCCGAGGAGGGTAGCAGGGGGGGTCCGAAAGGTCAAAGGAAATCCCAGGATGGGCGCGTTGTCATGCCCGTGTAAGGACCTATGATTCCTGGCGCAGTGCGTCAGTGTGGAAGCTGAGGAAAGTCTCTGAGGAAGTTTTCGGTGGAGGGCGAGGCAGGGGTGCGGGTGGTGGCCGTGATGGGCCCCACCGGAGGCGGGAAGGCGCGGCTCGCGCGGGCGGCGGCCGAGCGCACCGGGGCCCAGCTCGTGTCCTGCGACTCGATGAAGGTCTATCGCGGCCTCGACGTGGGGACGGCGAAGCCCGCTGTGGAGGAGCGGGGGCTCTGGCGCGCGGTCGATTGCGTCGACCCTTGGGAGCGCTACGACGCTCAGCGCTTTCGCCAGGAGTGCGACGCCGTCTTCAGCGAGGCCCGCGCAGCCGGACGCCCGGTGCTGCTCTCCGGTGGCACCATGCTCTACATGCGCGCCGCCACCGAGGGCCTCGACGCGGGGCTCCCGCGTGACGACGCGCTGCGGGCCGAGCTGGTCGAGGAAGCCACCCGCCTCGGCGACGCGGCCCTCCACGCGCGCCTCGCCGCGGTCGATCCGCGCGCCGCGCAGCGGATTCACCCCAACGACCGGCGGCGGGTCGTGCGGGCGTTGGAGGTCTACACCCTCACCGGCGCGGCGTTGAGCGACGCGCAGCAGAGCTGGGGTCGGGTGCGCCCGGGGATCGCGCGGCGCGTGTTCGGCGTGGCGCGCGCCCGGGTCGACATGGACGCTCGGATCGACGCGCGCGTGGACCGCATGTTCGAGGCGGGCTGGCTCGACGAGTGTCGGCGCTTGCGCTCGGAGCCGCGCGGCCTCTCGCGAGAAGCGCGCCAGGCCCTCGGCTACCGCGAGCTGTTCGCCTGGATCGAGGGCGGCGAGCGCGAGCCGCTCGCGGAGGTCCGCGCCGCGATCAAGACCCACACTCGACGCTTCGCGCGCAAGCAACTCACGTGGCTTCGCAGGCTCGGCGACGAGGTGACCTGGCTCGAGACCCCGCCCGGAGGCGACAGTCAGCTCCACTTGCCCGCGCTGCTCGAGGCCCTGGGCGCCTGACGCTCGGCGCCTCGCGCACTCGCTCCAGCCGCGCGTACGCGAAGCCGGCCCCGACGCTCCAAGGGCGCAGGGGCTAGGCTAGCGACTGGCTGACCGGTATGAGTCGGTTACTCGGCCGGGTTGCGGTCGAGGCCGAAAATGACCTTGTCGATGTCCTGGTGCAGTTCGACGAGCTCGTCGATGAACTTGCGGACATGCCGGCGGTTATGTGCCCAGCTCAGGGTGAAGCAGCCATTCATGCTCAGGCAAACACCGACCATCAAGGCGTAGAGCGGGAGCTTCTTCATCAGTAGACCTCGGTTCCCCAACCAAACGTTCACTCGCGCTGTGAACTCCTTCGAAGTCTAGGGGCTCGGCCGGGCGCTGTCAACCCGGGCTTGCACGGCCGCAGAAAGCCGACAAGCTCATGCGCTCCAGCGATTTAGATCGAACCCCTCCAGGTCTGATCCCTTGCAGCTTGCTTCGCGCGAGTGATACTATCCCTCCAGCAGCGCGCCCGAACCTCGATCTCCTCCTTCGTGCCACAGGTTCGGCCGTTTCAGGGCACCCCATGGACGTCGACACCATTCGCAGCCGTCTCGAGGACTACCGGACGGCCCTCGAACTCGACCGCTACGAGCTCGCGCGCGGGCTGCGCACCGAGTCGATCGCGCGCACCTTGCGCGCGCAGCAGGACGACCTGTTCGCGCTCGAGACTCGCTCGCTGATCGAGAGCGCGATCGCCAGCGCCGAGCGTCACTCCCTGCCCCGCGACGTTCACAGCCTCAAGATCCTGCGCGCCGGGTGGACCCGGCAGCACGTCCAGCAAGAGCTCGCGCCGATCGACTCGGCGATCGATCGGCACGGGCGCGTGGTCACGATCGCGCTCCGCGACGGCACGCGCCAGCCGCTGCGCGACCTCAAGCTCCTGCTCGCCACCGCCGAGAGCGCCGACTATCGCCAGGAGCTCGAGTCGAACCGGATCCAGCAGGCGAAGCTCCTGATCCCGCTCATGCGCGAGAAGATCGGGATCGAGCAAGGCGTCGCCTCGGCCCTCGGTCAGCCCAGCCTCCTCGCGCTCCTCGAGGCCGAGACGGGGGTCGACCTCGAGGCGATCACCTCCCACGCCCGCGCCTTCCTCGACCAGACCCATGACCTCTACCAGGAGGTCATGGGCTGGACGGTCCGCAAGCGGATCGGGGTGCCCCTGGCGGACGCACGGCGCTGCGACATGCCCTATGTGCTCGCTGGGCGCTACCTCGATTACGAGGAGGCGTTCAGCGCGGCGGACATGATCCTGCGCACCCGGGGCTTCCTCGATCGGATGGGGATCTCGCTCAACGCCGGAGGGCGGCTCAAGGTCGAGCTCGACAATCAGGGGCCCGCTCGAGCCTACGTCGGCCCGGTGAGGGTGCCGGCCGACGTTCGGCTCGCGCTCGAGATCAAGGACGGGCAGCGCGATTGGCAGACCTTCCTCGAGGCCCTGGGGCGCGCGCTCTACTTCAGCCACGTCGACCCCGAGGCTCCCTTCGAGCAGCGCTGCCTCGGCGACCCCGGCCTCGAGCTCGCCTACGGCCGCCTGTTTCGCAACCTGCTCCTCGAGCGCGAGTGGCTGCGCCAGAGCCTCGAGTTCAACCGCTCGAAGGACTACCTCGTCCTCTCCTACCTCGAGCGGCTCTACGACATGCGCCTGTGCTGCGGGCGCGTGCTCTACGACGTCGAGCTGCGCCGACGCGGTTCCGCGGAGGGCATGGAGGACGTGTTCGAGGAGCGCATGCGCGACGCGGTGAAGCTCTCCTTCCCGCGCGAGTTCTACCTCCACGACGTCCGCGCTGGGCTGCACTCGGTGACCCAGCTCCGCGCCCGGCTCTTCGAGCCCTTGCTGAACCTGCACCTCTTGCACTACTTCGACGAGACTTGGTGGCGTAACCCGCGCTGCGGGCCTTTCCTCTCGGGGCTCTGGGCGCGCGGGGGTCGCCTCGGGATCGAGGCCGCCGCCGAGGACATGGGCTACCAGCTCTCGATCAAGCCCCTGCTCAAGCTCTTCGCCAAGAACCTCTAGGCCCTCGACCTACCCCGTCGGGCAAAACAGGTCCGTGCGCCAGGCGCCGAGCACTCGCCCGCCCTCGTCCTGGGTCGGGGCGCCGGTGTTCTCCATCTCCTCGAGCACGACGTCTCCACGAAAGCGGCGGGGGATCGACCCGAGGGTCAGACGCCAAGCCTCTTCGGGACCGGCCGCAGCGACCACGAAGGTCCAGAGCTCGCGGCGGGCGGCGACCAGCAGCCGATAGGTGTCCATGGGGGCCTCCTCGCTCGGTGATCGAGCACGCGGCGCGCCGACGTAAGCGGCGCGCCACGGTGAGGTCGGTGAGGCCGGTGGGCAAGAGCTGCCCGCTGGGTTCACCCGGTGCGTTTCACCCGGGGTGAGGCGCTCAGCGCTTCGGGCGCTCGGCGCTGACGCGCACCTCGACGGTGGCGCTGAAGCTCGGGGTGTCGATCGGCACGAGGCGCGTGCCTTCGGTGGCCACGTCGAGGTCCACGACCACGGCGTCGAGGGCGCTCGACGCGTCGAGCGGGTTCTCGATCACGTTGAAGTAGTCGTTGAAGTCGAGCTCGAGCGCGCTCAGGTTCAGGCGCAAGGTCTGCTCCGCAGGGGCCACCAACCAGTCGAAGAGCGTCGCGTCGAGGAGCACCGTCTCCGCGGCCGAGAATCGGGCCCAGGGCGCGGTGCCGTGGTTCGCGCTCCTGCTCGAGATCGCGTCGGTGATCCCGAACTCGCGCTCGGCCTCGGGGCTGAACAGGTCGCACTCGAAGGCCAGCTCCGGGTTGCCGAACAGGAGGTCGTCGTCGGCGGCCTTGCGCGTCGCGTCGAGGAGTTTGACCCGCACGCGCTTGCTCGAGCGAATGAAGTTCACCACGTCCATGGCGAGCCCTTCGTCGTCACGGGCGGAGTCGTGGGTGGTGTTCGTCACGACCACGGTCGGGTCGGGGTTCGCGTCGAGGGCCAAGACCTGGTCGCGGACGAGGAGCAGGCCGTCGCTGGGCTCGTTGCTCGCGATCCGCAGGAGCTGCATGCTCAGGTCGTGGTTCGAAGACACGTGGAACCCGACCTGGATCCCGCTGAACAGCGAGGAGAGCGAGCGCTGGGGGGTGGGGGTCCCGAAGGTCGTGGTCACGAAGTCGTAGGTCATGGTCGTGGCATCGCTGGCGTCGAAGACCGACCCGAGGGCGGCCACGAGCGCGGGGTCGAGGTTCACCTGGCTCGCCACGTAGACCCCGCCCTGGGTGCCTTCCAGGGTCAGCCAGCGCGCGATCTGGCCGCTGCTCGCGAGCCCCTCGAGGTCGAGCTCGATCACGGTGCGGCTGATGATCCCGCCGTAGCTCGCTCCCGCGAGGTTGATGTGCGCGGCGCCCGAGCGGCGCAGCACCTCGCGGGCGTGCTTGGCCACGATCTTGGCGTAGCGCAGGGTCCCGCGCGGCGACTGCTCGACGTCGAGCACGTCCTGGGCGGAGTAGTAGGGGGGCGGGGTGTCGCCGTAGTAGACGGCCTCGGTGACCTGGTTCGGGGCCAGCGGGCTGTCGGCCCCCACCGGCTGTCCCGCGAGCGTGGCCAGGCGGCGCAGGAGGGTGTTCGCGTCGTCGACCCCGTACATGCCCTGACGGCTGGCGCCCGCAGGGCTGAACCCGCCCGCGAGCACGGTGACGGTGGTCGCCGGGTCCAGGGGCTGTGAGGTCAAGGGGGCCGTGCCCGCGCTGGTGGTCGGGCTGCTCGCGCTGGACGCGATCGGGGCGGCGGTGGTGGCCGAGGCGGTGCTCGCTCCGCGGTTGCTGGAGCCCCCGCCGCAGCCGGCGGCGAAGGTTCCTACCGCGAGCGCGGTCGCGGCGGCGGTCAGGGTGCGCATCATGGGTGGTCTCCTGCCCTCGCCAGAGGCAAGTGCACGATTTATGCCGCGTGCGCTACCCGAACACAAAGGGCTTACAGCCGTCCATAGCTCGACTTGCGACGATTGGCGGCACACAGGACACACCGTGACCCGAATCCTGGGACCGAAGCTTGGGAACGTTCGCCCGTCGACGGTCCCCTTCGAGCTTGGAGGCTGTGTGGGCTACACTTGTGCTCTGGAGCAGGCTCCTTGGCTCAGAAGGTCCGTCGAGTTCGATCCCTAAAGGGCCCCGTGATCTTGTTCGCGGTGTGCATCGTGCTGGTGGTCGTCCTCCTGGTGCTCTGGAACTACGCGCTGGCTCGGGACTACCAGAAGATCAAGGAGCTCGCGGCCCAGGCGGCGGCGCAGGCCGGCGGCGGCGTGTTCCACGGCTCGGTGATCGTGATCGGCTCGCTGCTCCTCGTGTGCCTGGTCGTGCTCATGTCCGTGCTCGGCGCCCAGCTCTTCAGCCAGATCCGCTTCAGCCAGCGGCTGAGCTACTCCATGGCCGCCTTCAGTCACGAGCTGAACTCGCCCCTGGCCTCGATCAAGATGTTCGCCCAGACCTTGGCCAAGCCGATCAAGGACGAGGAGCGCAAGCTGTTCTGCGGGATGATCCTGGCCGACGTCGAGCGCCTCGGGCAGCAGATCAACAACGTGCTGCACGCCGCCCAGCTCGACAGCCTCCAGGGCTTTCCGATCTCATTGCAGCGGGTCGACCTGCGCGCGTTCCTCGAGGACTACATCGAGGCGAAGCAGATCGCCCTCGACCGGTTGGCCGGCGACAACCGCCTGATCCTCGAGTCGGGGCCGCACATGATCGCGGCCATCGACCGCGCCGCCCTGACCGCCGTGCTCGACAACCTCGTGGGCAACTCGATCAAGTACGCCCGGCCGGGGGGGGCTCGCGTCACCTTGAGGGTGGGCGCCAGCGACAAGAAGGTCGTGCTCGAGGTCCAGGACGACGGCCTGGGGATCCCCGAGGGCGACCTGGAGCGCGTGTTCGATCGCTTCGGCCGCGTGGAGGGCGGCGCCCACGGGAGCAAGCAGGGCACGGGCCTCGGGCTGTGGATCGTCGAGACCCTGATCGAGGCCCACGGAGGGCGCGTGCGCGCGACCTCCCCCGGGGTCGGCCAGGGGACGACGGTCTTCGTCGAGTTCCCGATCCGCGGCGCGCCCGAGTTCCCCGAGGTCGACACGCCTTCGTCGAGTTCGGCTAACGTGACGCCGCTGAGCGACGGTCAAGAGGTTCAATGAGCACGGTGTTGGTGGTCGAGGACGAGGCGCACCTCGCCGTGGGGCTGCGCTTCAACCTCGAGAACGCGGGCTACGCGGTGCGCCTGGTCGACAACGGCGAGGACGCACTGTCCCAGGTCGAAGGCGCCGACCTGGTGCTGCTCGACGTGAACCTTCCCGGGGGTCAGGACGGGTTCGAGATCGCGCGGGAGATCCGCAAGGCCCACAACATCGTCCCGATCATCATGCTCTCCGCGCGCAACCAAAAGGAAGACCGGATCCGAGGGCTCGACGCCGGGGCCGACGACTACCTGACCAAGCCCTTCGACCTCGAGGAGCTGCTCGCCCGCCTGCGCGGGCACCTCCGGCGGCAGGTCTGGCACCGCCGGGACGGCGACGACGAGTCCGAGGCCTCGGAGGCGAGCGCGACCACCCTCGAGTTCGACGGGTGCCGGATCGACTTCCGTAGCCTGGAGGCGATCGACCACCGCGGCGAGGGGTTCCAGCTCTCGTGGAAGGAGGCCATGATGATGCGCCTGTTCCTCGAGAACGAGGGCGAGGTGATCCCGCGCGCGCGCTTCCTCGAAGAGGTGTGGGGTGAGCCGGGGACCCTCGAGACCCGCACCGTCGACAACTTCATCATGCGCCTGCGTCGCTACTTCGAGCCCGACCCCAAGAAGCCTCGGCACATCCTCTCGGTCCGCGGCGTGGGTTACCGCTTCGTGCGCTGACCGGCGGGCGCGCGTGACGCGCCGCGCAATCGGGGCTCGTGACAAAGCGTGACGAACAAATGACGGCGGGCAACGCACGGTTTACGACGTTCTCGGGGGACTTTCGCCATACTCGAGGCATGAGCAAACGATCCTCCTTCGGGGCCATGCAGCGTCCCCCGGCGCAGTTCTTCCGCAACTTGATCTACCTCGGGTTCCACGGCAGCTTGCTGTGCCTGATCTGGGCCGGGGTGTCTTGGGAAGCCGTCGCGCTGTGCGTGGGCATGTACTACGTGCGCATGTTCGGGATCACCGCCGGCTACCACCGGCTGTTCGCGCACAAGACCTACAAGACGAGCCGAGTCGTGCAGTTCCTCATGGCCTTGCTCGGCACCACCGCGCTGCAGAAGGGCGTGCTGTGGTGGGCGGCGCACCACCGCAACCACCACACCCTCAGCGACATGGAGGGCGACGTGCACTCGCCCAAGCTCGGCTTCTGGTGGTCGCATATGATGTGGGTCGCCGACAAGTCGAGCGACGAGACTCACTTCGAGAAGGTCCCCGACCTCATGAAGTACCCCGAGCTCGTGCTGCTCAACGCCCTCTACCTGCCGATCTTCGTCGGCATGTGCGTCGCCTTCCACTTCCTGCTCGGCTTCCAGGCCATGGTGTGGGGCTGCTTCGTGAGCACGATCCTGCTCTGGCACGGGACGTTCACGATCAACAGCCTGTCGCACATGTTCGGCAAGCGGGTCTACGCGACCACCGACACGAGCCGCAACAACTTCGCGCTCGCGCTGCTGACCCTCGGCGAGGGCTGGCACAACAACCACCACTTCTACCAGGCCGCTGCCCACCAGGGCTTCCGCTGGTGGGAGATCGACATCAGCTACTACGTGCTGGTGGTCATGGAGAAGCTGCACCTGATCTGGGGCGTGAAGCGCGCGCCCAAGTCGGTGATCGAAGGCAAGCTCGGCGGCAAGGACTACCTGATCGCGAACGGCGCCTTCGACGTGGGCATGCTCGCCCCCGCCTGGGATCCCAAGCGCGACGCCGCCGAGGCGGCGGCCGAGGCCGAGCCGCAACCCGAGCCGGCCCTGGTCTAACCCGCTCCCAGAGCCTAGCCCTGGGTCGAGGCCGCGGCCGTGACGCCGCCGCCGGGGCGGAGCTCGGCCGCGATGGCCTCGAGGAAGCCCGCGACGCTCAGCGCGCCCAGGTCGTCTTGCTCACGTCCGCGCACGCTGACGGTCTCGCCCTCTTGCTCACGCTCGCCTACGACGAGCATGTAGGGCAGCTTCGCCTCGTTGGCGAGCGCGATCTTGCGGCCGACCCGATCGCTGCTCAGGTTGGCCTCCGCCCGCAGCCCCGCGTCCTGGAGCTGGGCGAGCACTCGCCGCGCGTAGTCGTTGAACTTGTCGCTGACCGGGATCACCTGCGCCTGCACCGGCGCGAGCCAGGTGGGGAACTTGCCCGCGAAGTTCTCGATCACGATCCCCATGAAGCGCTCCAGGCTGCCGTAGCAGGCCCGGTGGAGCATCACCGGGGTGTGGCGCTCGCCGTCGGCGCCGACGTAGGTCAGGCCGAAGCGGTCGGGCATCGAGAAGTCGAGCTGAATGGTGCCGCACTGCCAGGAGCGCCCGAGGACGTCGCGAATGTGGAAGTCGAGCTTCGGGCCGTAGAACGCCCCGTCGCCAGCGTTGAGCTCGTAGCTCAGCCCCTTGGCGTCGATCGCCTGCTGCAGGGCCGCCTCGGCCCGCTCCCACATGTCGTCGGAGCCGATCGACTTCTCGGGCCGGGTCGAGAGCTCGACCCGGACGTCGGTCAAACCGAACAGCCCGTAGACCTCCGAGAAGAAGTCGATCAGCATCCCGACCTCACCCCCGATCTGCTCCGGGGTGCAGAAGTGGTGGGCGTCGTCCTGGGTGAAGGCCTGCACCCGGAACAGCCCGTGGCGGGTGCCGCTCAGCTCGCGCCGGTGAACGAGGCCCAGCTCCGCGATCCGCAGGGGGAACTCGTTGTGGCTGTGCAGTCGGCTCTTGTAGACCACGAGGTGGCCCGGGCAGTTCATCGGCTTGACCGCCAGCGGGCGTGACTCCTCGACGTTGTCCTTGATCTCACCCGCTCGCTCGGGGTCCCGCAGCTTGAGCTTGGTGAAGAACATGTTCTCCAAGTAGTTGTCGTAATGCCCCGAGGTGTGCCAGAGCTTCTCGGAGAGCACGAGCGGGGTCTTGACCTCGAGGTAGCCGCGCCGGCGGAGCAGGTCGCGCATGGTGTCGACGAGCACGTTGAAGACGACGGTCCCGTGGGGGAGGAAGAACGGGAAGCCAGGGGCGTCTTCGTTGAAGGTGAACAGGCCCAGCTTCTCACCGATCACGCGGTGGTCGCGCTTCTTGGCCTCCTCCAGCATGTGCAGGTATTGCTTGAGGTCCTTCTTCGAGAAGAACGCGGTCCCGTAGACGCGGACGAGCTGCTCGCGGTTCGCGTCGCCGCGCCAATAGGCGCCCGAGACGTTGGTCAGCTTGACGTGCTTGAGCCAGCCGGTGTTCGGCACGTGCGGACCGCGGCAGAGGTCGACGAAGTCGCCGTGGGCATAGAAGGAGAGCTCGTCGCCGCGCGCGAGCACCTGCTCGACGATCTCTTCCTTGAAGTGGTTCTGCCCTCCGTCGACCGCTCGGTAGCGCAGGAAGACCTCGTCGGCCTTGCCTTGCTTGGCGACGCGGCGCTCGAAGGGCAGCTTCGCCTTCGCGATCTGCTGCATCTCGGCTTCGATCTTGGGGAAGTCGTCCGAGCTGATCTGGCCGTCGGGGAGGTAGATGTCGTAGTAGAAGCCGCTGTCGACGACGGGTCCAATGGTCAGCTGCGCCGCGGGGAACACGCGCAGGATCGCGTCGGCCATGAGGTGCGCCGCGGAGTGGCGCAGGACCTCGAGCGCCTCGGCGTCGCGCTCGGTGAGGATCGCCACCTGGGCGCCATCGCGGAGCGCGCTGGAGAGGTCGACGACCTTGCCGTCGACCTTCGCGGCCACGGCGGACTTTGCCAGCCCGGGGCCGATTTGAGCGGCCAGGTCGGCCGCGGAAGCGGGATCTGCGAGCTCGCGCTCGCTGCCATCGGGCAGGGAAACCTTCATCGGTCCTCCGTGTTCGGCGCCAGGCGGACACCCCCGCCGGGCTGATCCACGACGGACACTCCCCGCCGCAGACTCCGTCATTACCGCACGTGGAGCACTCGCTGTCAGCCCTGAGGTGAGAATCCGGGCTAGCGCAGGCAGGCGCGGTGGTAGGCCCGGGACTGGTGGGTGGCGACCCCCCCGGAGCGCAGCTCCTGCTGGGTGAAGCGCTGGTAGCAGCGCATGCAGAGCGTGCCCGAGACGAGCTGGGTCGTGCAGCTGCGGCAGTGCAGCCGCCCGTCGGAGAGGCGCTCGGCCCCCGCGGCCAGGTCGTGCTCGTGGACCGGGTTGAGGCACGATCCGCACACGCCGATCGGCTTGACGACCGCCGCTGCGCCCCAGCCGCTGCCGCTCTCGGAGGTGTTGGCCCGGGTCGCAGGATGCTGCGCGGCCTGCCCCCAGCCCGAGGCGGTAGCCGTCTGCGCCTGCTGGGAGGGGGCCAGGCGGGGGGGAGGCGCGGCCACCTCGGCCACGACCTCGGGCTCAGCAGGCGCACTCGGCTGCGGCGGAGTGGGGGCGAAGCCGAGCTTGCGCGCGATCGCGGCCTGGATCTCCGAGTCGCTGGCGGCCCG
>JAGQRJ010000430.1 GCA_020425635.1 Planctomycetota bacterium
CAGCGCCTGATCGAGCGCGGCCCACGCCTCCTCGGGTTGCCCCTGGGCGAGCGCCAGCTCGGCCCGCGCGGTGTGCCACGCCCCGAGCACCCGCTGCCGCTCCCGCGGCGTCGGCGCGGGGCGCGGGGCCTCGGCCGCGACCCCGCGCGCGGCCTGGAGGTCGAGCTCAGCGAGGTGCACGCGGAGCCTCAGCGCAGGGTCGCCCGGACCCTCGAGCCCTGCCGCCAGGTCGAGGTGCTTCAGCGCGCGCGTTGGTTCCCCGGTCTGCCAAGCCAGCTCGGCGAGCCGGAGCTCGCAGCGGGCGTCTCGGGCGTCGCGCCCCGCCGCGGCGCGGTCGTCCGCGCGGGCCGTCTCGACCTCGCCCTGCTCGCGCGCGACGTCCCCGAGCAGGAGCAAGGGCTCGGGGTCGCGCAGCGCGAGGTCGTGGGCGCGCTGCGCGTCTGCCTCGGCCGCCGAGAGCCGGCGCTGGGCGAGGTAGGCCCGGGCGCGGAGCACGAGGACGTCGCTCGTGGCCTCGCCGCCGCCGAGCACGGCCGAGAGGTCGGCGGCCGCCCCCAGGGGCTGTCCGAGGTCGAGGCGGGCGCGGGCGCGCGCGACCAGCGCGTCGCGGCGCTCGTCGAGGGCTACGACCGCCCGGTCGAGGAGCGGCAGCGCCTCCACCGCGCGCCCCGCCCCGGTGAGCAGGAGCCCCGCGCTGAGCGCGAACTCCGGGGTGGCCTCGACCCCGGCGGCGTTCGCCGCGTCGAGCGCGCCCAGCGCCTGCTCGTAGCCCCGCGGGTCCTGGGCCGTGCGCGCGACCCAAGCCTGGAGGTGGATCCGGTGCAGGCGCTCGAGGAGCTTGGGCCCGCCTCCGTCGCGGAAGGCGTCCGCCGCGCCACGGAGCTCGGGGTCCTGGGCGCGCCGCGCGACGGCGAGGGCCTGGGAGATCACCTCGCAGGCGGTCTCGGCGTGGCCGGCCGCGAGCTCTCCCTCGGCGCGCTCGGCGGCTTGGGTCGAGCTCGCGAGCGCCTCCCGGGCGAGGCCTCGCCCGCGCTCGAGGATCGCCTGGTCGCGGTGCCGCTCGAGCAGCAGGCTCCCCGCGAACCCCGCGCTGAGCAGCGCGAGCAGGGCCAGGCCCAGGGTAGGCAGCAGCAGCCGGTGGGTGAGCAGGCGCGTCTTGAGGTCCTGACCCAGCGGCCGCGGAGGCAGGCCCTGTTGGTAGCGCTCGAGGTCTTCGGCGAAGCGCAGCGCGTCGGGGTAGCGGTCGTCACGCTCCTTGGCCAGGGCGCGCAGGGTGATCTCGCGGATCCAAGGGTCGATCCCCAGCGCCTCGTCGAGCTCGAGCACGACGGGCTCCGCGTCGATCTTGCGAAACAAGGTCAGCGGGGTGTCGGCGTCGAAGGGGACGTCCCCGGTGAGGGCCTCGTAGAGGATCACCCCCGCGGCGTAGACGTCGGCCCGGCCGTCGACGTCGCGCTCGCCGCGGACTTGCTCGGGGGCCATGTAATAGGGCGTGCCCACGGCCTGCCCGACCGCGGTCAGGCGGGTCAGCCGCGCGAGGTCGCGCGCGAGCCCGAAGTCCGTAATGTGCGCGCCGCCCTGGCTGTCGACGAGGATGTTCCCCGGCTTGAGGTCCCGGTGCACCACCCCGCGCTCGTGGGCGTGGCTCAACCCATGCGCGACCTGGACGAGGAGCTCGATCACCTGGTCGACCTCGAGCCCGCGCTCCATTTGGTCCTCGAGGCTCTCGCCGTCGATCAAGTCCATGGTGAAGTAGGGGATCCCGTCGATCCGCCCCGCGTCGTGAATGCTGACCACGTTGGGGTGCTCGAGGGCGGCGGCCAGCTCGGCCTCGCGCTCGAAGCGCCGCAGGCGCACCTCGTCGTCGTCGGCGTTGATCATGACCTTCAGCGCCACCACCCGGTCGGAGGGGTCGCGGGCGCGGTAGACGATCCCCATGCCGCCGCGAGCCACCTCGCCCTCGAGGGTGTAGGGCCCGAAGCTGCGCACGGGCTCGGTCGGGCGCAGAATCGGCTCACCCGAGCGGCCGAGGATCTCTTCGAACTGCTCGCGATCGAGCTCGCCCGACTCGTAGGCGGTCCAGGCGGTGTTGACCTGCTCCAGGGCCTGGCGCGCCATGTGCGCCTCCTGCTCCTCGGAGACCTGGCGCGCCATGTAGAGGTAGTCGTCGACGCTGATCAGCCCGCGCTTGAGCAAGACCTGCCCCAGCCCGGTGATCGGCTTGCCGCGCTCGTCCGGGATCCCGACCCGGGCCTCTCGCATGAGCTGGGGCAGGTCCTGCGGTCGAATTGCACCCATGCGCACGGCGATATGGCCGAAGCGGAGGTCAGGATCCATGTGCCGTCGCTCTCTGCACCCCTGCTTCTACCACGGGCGAGGGCTGGCAGCACCCGCGCGACGAGCCCAGAGGCAGCGCTGCGCGGGGTTTCGCTGCCCCGCGCGTCGGTGCTTGCTACCCTGGAGACGCCGCGGGTGTGTGCGGTGAGGTTCATGGGCCGCAGCTTCTGGACGTTGATCTTGCCCCTGGCCTGCGCCGCGGGAGTGAGCGGGGACGAGCTCTCCGCGCACCTCGCCCGGGTTCGGGTCGGCGACCCCCCCGCCTGGGACCAGATCGAGCTGGGCCGGAGCGCGGCCGATTGGCTGCGCCTCCTGCGCGCCGCCGACGATCCGCGCGTCGAGGTGCAGCGCGGCGCGATCGTGGTGTGCGGCTGGGACCCTGGCGGTCCCGCGGAGGTCGACGCGCTCCTGCAGCAGCGCGCCTCCCGCCCCGGGCCGACCCAGGACGCGGCCCTGGTCAGCCTCGCTGCGCGCGAGCGCTACGACGCGCTGCGCGCCTGCCTCCTCGAGGCCGTACGCAGCGACGACCCGCGGGTGGCGCTCGATCGGCTCGCCCTCCTGCGCAGCGGGCCGGCGGTGGGCGCGCTGTGCCGCAAGGTGTTCGGCGCCGAGGGCTACGCGCCCGAGGTGCAGCTCGCGGTCTTGCGCCGGCTCGGGGAGCTCGAGCGCAGCGAGCTGGGCGGGTGGAGCAAGCAGTTCAGCCGGCAGGTTGGGGTCTCGGGCGCGTCCCGCCGCCTCGCGTGTGTGGCCCTGGTCGCCGAGCTGCGAATCGGCGCCCGCGAGCTCGACGAGGCCGCGCTGCACGAGCTGCTGCAGGCCATGGTCGACCTGGACCTCGAGCTCTACCCCGACGCGGTGGCGGGGTTGCGCCTGTTCGACCGCGGCGTGCTCTTGGCCTCCATGCGCGGTCACCTCGTGCGCGGCGGATCACGCCACCGCTTCCGCTTGTTCGCTGGACTCAAGGAGCTCGGCCTGGCGCGAGACCTGCGCGCGGAGCTCGAGGAGATCGCCCTGGACCGCGACGAGGGGCCCTGGATTCGCCAAGGAGCGATCGACGCGCTCGAGGGCGTCGCGGAGGCCAGCCCCGCGCTGGCGAGGCTCCTCGAGCAGAGCGCCTCCTCCCCCGACCAGCTCGCGCTGCAGCGTCAGATCGTGTCGCAGTTCGCGCAGCTCCCCTACTTGCCGGAGCAGCGCGCGGCGGTCGAGGGCCTGCTCGGCTCGAGCGAACGCACGCTGCGGATCGAGGCGCTGCACACCCTCGCGGCCTGGGCCTCGGTGGAGAGCCAGCCGGTGGTGCGCAAGCTCCTCGCCGGGGCGCGCAGCCCCTACCCCGGCGAGCGCGTGGCCCTGCTCGAGGCCGCGCGGACGTGCGGCGCCTTCGACCCCGAGTCGCTGCGGGTGATCCGAGACTGGACGCGAGAGGCCAGCGAGCCGGCCCTGGCGCAGGCCCTGCTGGCCTACGCCAGGGACCTCCCCGACCTCACCGCAGCCTGCTCGATCCTGATCGAGCTGCTGGACTTCCGCGCCCTGGGGCAAGAGCTGCTCGGGACCCAGGTGCGGGCCGACGCCGCCCAGGCGCTGCGGGATCGCACCAAGGCCCCCGTGCGCTACGACGCGAGGGTGCAGCCCTTCGACGCCCGAGGACGGGAACGCTGGCTCGAGTGGTGGCGTTCTCATCAGCGGGAGCGCAACCAGTGAACGAATACGTCTTCCTCATGCGCGGCCCGCGTGGGGTGGCCCGCCTCAAGGTGCAGGGGACCTTCCTCGTCTTGGGGCGCGTGTCCGCGATCCCCCTGCTCCGGGAAGACCGCACGATCTCGCGCGAGCACGCGGTCCTCGTGGCTTCGCCCAGGGGGATTCGGCTCAAGGACCTGGGCTCCTCCAACGGAGTCGAGCTGGACGGGAAGCGACTCGGGGCCTACGCGGAGGTCGACCTGAGCCCCGGGAGCCGGGTGAGCTTTGGCAACACCGAGCTCGTGCTCCTGACCCAGCGCGAGGCCTCGAAGCGCCTCGACCAGCCGGTGGACGAGGTCGTCGTCGACCCCGAAGGCGGGACCAGCGTGATCCGCGCGCAGCGCCGCGCGGAGGCCGCGGCGGAGGCGCCGACCCCGGAGCCCGAGCTGCCTGCGAACTCGGGGGACGGGCTCGAAACCCAGGAAGACGAGCTCGAAGGCGACGAGACCCGCGACGCCCTCGAAGACGAAGGGGCCCCGGCCGGGGCCGAGCCCACCGCCCCCGACGCCTGGATCGAGGACGCGCTCCTCCCGGCCGAGGACCCGCCCACGCTCGAGCGCCCCGGGAAGGTGACCGAGCTCGACGCCGAGGTGACCGAGCTCGAGCTGCCAGCCGACCTCGGGGAGCCCGCGCCTCACGAGCTCGAGCCCAAGCTCGATCCTCCGACCGCCGCGGAGGTCGCGCTCGACGCCGAGGAGACCGTCTCGAGGGACGCCGAGACCCGGCTCGCGATCGAGAACGTGGTCGAGCGCGGCGGCGAGGTGACCCTCGACCCCGAGGACGCCGAGGACGCGGCCAACTGGCGCGAGGTCGAGCAAGAGCTCGCCGACCTCGAGCGGCGCGAACCCCGCCTGGAGTAGTCGCAGGCGCCTCCGCGGGTCTCGCTCGCGGGTGCGCGTACACACGGACGCGAGCGCCCTAACACTAGGCGCTCGCGTATGTTCGAGTCGATTGGAGCGGCCGCTTAGCTGATGACGACTTGCTCCTCCATTTCGATCGGCGCGGCCTCTTCCGGGGTCGCGACGGTCTCGCGGGCGTCCCACATCTCGAGGCTGTCCGGCGGCACCTGCACGAAGACCGGCGGGGGCGGCGGGGGCGGCTCGGGCGCGGGCGCGGCGGGATCGGGGTCGTTGAGGGCGTCGAGCGCTGCTTCGACGGAGCCCGCAGCAGCGATCGCGTCGAGGGCCGCGTCCCAGCTGCCCAGCTCACGGAAGAGCTGAACCATGCCCGAGCAGGCGGGGGAGCTGGTCCCGACCAGGAAGAGGGAGAGGAACGCAGCGACGAGCAACTTCTTCATTGGAATCGACCTTCCGAGCGACGTAATGCAAGGTACGCGCCATCCGAGGAGGCAGAGACTTAGAGCCAAGCTGGCTCCGCTTCGAGCCACCACGTGGGCGAATTCGCCCAGCCCGGAAGAATTCCCCCGATTCCCCGAAGCGCTCAAGTTGGGTGCGTTCGCCTGCCGAAGACTTCTGTGTAGAGGAGAATCTAATGCGCCGGTTGTTGCTCATCTTGCCCCTGACCCTGACCTTTGGCTGCGCGAGCACGGAACCGTTCGAGCAGCAGATCCGAGAGCTGACCTGGCGGCTCGACGCAGCCGAGCAGGCCGCCGAACAAGCCGTGGTCGACAAGCGGCTCGCCGAGCGCGAGCTGGGGATCGCCAATCAACAACTCCAGATCAAGGACGAGCGCCTCGAGCTGTCCTACGACGCCCTGCGCGAGACCCGCAAGACCTTCGAGTCGGAGCTGCAGACCCGCCTCAACGAAATGGCCAGCACCGAGCCGGGCAGCAGCGGTCCGCTCGTGATCAGCCAATACGGCGGGATCGTGCTCGAGAGCGAGATCTTCTTCGCGGCCGGGCAGCACGCGCTGACCCCCGCCGGCAAGAAGGCGCTCAAGGGCCTCGCCGACCTGCTCATGAAGCCCGAATACGCCGACAAGGTGGTCGAGGTCGTGGGCCACACCGACACCGACCCGATCCGCAAGGCGAAGGATCGCTACCGCGACAACTACGACCTGGGCGGCATGCGCGCGAACAGCGTGCGGATCCACCTCGAGTCGCTGGGGATCCCCGCCGGCCACACCTACCTGTCGTCCTGGGGCCCGACGCGCCCCCTGCAGACGGGCAACAAGGCCCGCAACCGCCGGGTCGAGATCGTGCTGCACGACCCCAGCGAGGCGACCCCGGTCGAGGCCTCGCCGACCCTGCCGGCCTCGGCCAAGAAAGACTGAGCTCACCCCGAGCTCGACGCTTCACGACGCGCGCGGCCGACGGTCGCGCGCGTCGCCGTTGGTTGGGTCGCGGCCGTTGCCACGGACGGTGTCATGGTCCATGCTGCATGCGTTCCCTCCTCGAGGCCCTCGCGTATGGCGATCTCCCAGCTCCCGCGCCCCCGCTCACGCAAGCTCGCGCTCGCGGTCGTTGGCTACCCGCTGGTCTCGCTGGCGCCGGTCCTCCTGAGCTGGGGCTTGCTCGCGCTGATCAGCGCCCAGCGAGCGGAGCCGCTCCCGCTGCTGTGGCTGGTGCTCGGGCTGTTCGCGGTGCGGCACTTCAACGTGTTCATCGTCTCGACCCTGCACCACAAGTCCATGGCTCACCAGGCGTTCCGCTTTCACCCCGCGCTCGAGCGCGCCCTGCGGATCTGGGGCTGGCTGTTCGTGGGCACCGGGGTGCGCGCCTTCGCCACCCTGCACCGCTACCACCACGCGAAGACCGACACCCCCGAAGACCCGCACTCGCCGACGAAGGCCGGCGAGAGCCTGTGGACCGTGCCGGCGCAGACCCACCGCTCCTACCTGCACGTGCTGCACCACCCCGAGGCCTACGCGCGCTATGCCGAGAACCTCCCCGCCGACCGCCTGGAGGCGTTCATCGCCTGGGACGAGCGCCACGGCTTCGGCTTCCGCGGCGTGCGCGCCCCGCTCCTGGCCGCGCTGGGGATCGGGCTGTTCGCCAGCCTGTTCGGCCCCGGCGCCGGAGTCGCCGTGTTCTTCGCCGCGCTCCCGGCGACCCTGGGCGGCGTGTTCGCGACCTCGGTGTTCACGGTCAACGGCCTCTGCCACCTGATCGGCTACCAGACCTTCGAGTCCGAGCACACCGCGACCAACCTGTTCCCGGTCGACCTCCTGGGCTGGGGCGAGGTGCTGCACCAGAACCACCACATGTCGGCCAGCTCGGCGAACTTCGCCTACCACGCCTGGGAGTGGGACCCGGGCTACAGCGTGCTCTGGCTGCTCGCGAAGCTCGGCCTGGTCCGCGACCTCAAGACCCCCAGACCCGCGGTGGTCACTGCGGGCTAACCAACCATCAGGCGCTGGGCGGCCGCGACCACGTCGGCCTCCTGCGGCAGCATGAGCTGCATGGGCGGGCCGAGCGGAATGTAGCAGTCCACGCCCGCCACCAGCTCCATGCGGGTCCCGGGAGCCGCGAGGGCCACGCCCGCGAGCACGGACTCCCCGAGGGCGCCGGCGCGCCGGCACTCGTCGACCACGAGCAAGCGACCCGTGGCGCGGGCGTGCTCGACGATCCAGTCGGTGTTGAGCGGCTGCAGCCAGCGCAGGTCGAGCACCCGCGCGGAGATCCCGTGCTCCTCGCGCAAGGTCATGGCCGCGCGCAGCGAGCGCCACAGCCCGTTGGCGTAGCTCACGATCGTCAGGTCGCCGGCCTCGGGGTGGTAGACCCGGCCCTCGCCGAGGGGCACCGCGTAGTCGGGCTCCGGATAGTCGCTGAGCCACGCCCCGTCGCCGTCGGCGTGGAGGTCCTTGGTCATGTAGAGCGCGATCGGCTCGAGGAAGGCCACGACGCGCCCGTCGACCTGCGCCATGGCGAGGCAGGTGCGGAGCATGCCCACGGCCTCGTCGCCGCGCGCCGGGGCAGCCACCACGAGCCCGGGGATCTCCCGCAGCGCCCCAAGGGCGTTGTCGTTGTGGAAGTGGCCGCCGAAGCCCTTCTGGTAGGCGAACGACGCGATCCGCACGACCATGGGGTTGCGGAACTGGTCGTTGGAGAAGAACTGCAGCGAGCACGCCTCGCCCCGGATCTGGTCGAGGGCGTTGTGCAGGTAGGCGAGGTACTGGATCTCGGGGATCGGGAGGAAGCCGAGGTGCGCAGCCCCGATCGCCAGCCCCAGGATCGCCTGCTCGTCGAGGAGCGTGTTGAACACCCGCCCCGGCCCGAAGGCCTTCCAGAGGCCCGTGGTCACGTGGTAGACCCCGCCCTTGCGGGCGACGTCTTCGCCGAACACCAGGGCGCCCGGGTATTTCGCCATGGCCTCGTGCAGCGCGCGGTTGATCATGGCCGCCATGTGCCGCTGACGGCCGATCGCGCGCTTGCCGGCCTCGGCGAGCTCGGCGCTGGGAGCCGCGGGGCGCGTGGCCTCCCGCTGCACCGCCGCGGGCGAGTTCGGCGCCAGGGCCGCCACGACCTTGGCCACGGTGTCGAGCTGCGGCTCGTTCGCGACCTCGTCAGCCACGGCCATGACCCGCGCCCGCGTGCCCTCGTAGTGGTCGAGGAGCTGCCCAGGCGTGCGCAGCCCCGCGGCGAGGATTCGACGCGCGCCGAGGATCAGCGGGTCGCGCAGCTCGCTGGTCTCGATCTCGCTGAACTGGCGGTATTCCGACTCGATGTCGCTGCCCGCGTGCCCCATGAGCCGCACGGTGCTCAGGCGCAAGAAGGTCGGACAGCGATCCCGGCGGCAGCGCGCGATCGCCTCGGCCGCGGCCTCGTAGGCCTGGGGGAGGTCGGTCCCGTCGGCCTCGTAGTAGGCGAACCCCAGGCGGTCGCGGAAGCTGCCCTGGACCCACCCCGGAGGGGTCGGGACGCTGATCCCCCAGCCGTTGTCCTCACAGACCAGGAGCAGGGGAACCGGGATCTTCTGGTGGCTGAGCCAGGAGGCCGCGTTGAAGGCCCCCTGGGCAGTGGAGTGGTTGACGCTCGCGTCGCCGAAGGAGCAGCACACGATCGCGTCGATCGGCACGCCGACCGGGACGCCGAGTCGGTGCCCGCGATCGATCGCGAGGGCGGCCCCGACGACCTTGGGCAGCTGGCTCGCGATCGTCGAGGTCTGAGGCGCGACCCACAGCGGGCGGCTGCCCCACACCTTGTGGCGCCCCTCGCAGAGCGGGTCCGAGGCCGCGGCGCAGATCCCGAGCAGGGTCGTACGGACGACGTCCTCGGTGGGGTCCTTGCGCCCGCGTTGAACCATGAACGCCCCGCTGCGGTAGTGCAGGAAGCAGGGGTCGTCGACGCGCAGCAGCTCGCCCAGCACGGCGTTCCCCTCGTGCCCGGCGCTCCCGATCGTGTAGTAGCCGCGGTCCCGGGCGCGGAGCGCCCGGGCCGCGAAGTCGACGTGCCGTGAGGTCACCTGGGCGTCGTAGAGCTCGAGCAAGGTGTCTGCGCTGAGGCGCGAGCCCTCCACGGCGGGCAGCCTGGGGAGCGTGCCGGCCTCCTCGAGGAGGAAGCGCTTGAAGCGCGCGTCGATCGCTTTCGCCCGGTCGAATTCCACTGGAAGCCCTCGCTGGATCCCGAGCAGAGCCGCTGGAGAAGTGCCTGTCAAGCGCGGCGTGAAGCGTCCACGGCGACCGTGGAGTTGGGGGCTGGGCAGCATAGAATGAGCGCTCAACCGAGTGTGCCCACATGTCCACTCCGCGCTTCGAAGGCCCCGAGAAGAAGGTCGAGCTCGTCGTCGTGCCCGGCACGCCGCCGCTGCGTGCTCAGGGCCGCGCCGTGTGGGAAGGCGTCGTCGAGGCCGCCGGCGCGCAGGTCCTCTCCCTGCGCGAGACGCCGAGCTTCGACGCCTACCTGCTGAGCGAGTCGAGCCTGTTCGTCTACGACAACCGCTTCACCTTGATCACCTGCGGCCAGACCCGCATGGCAGACGCGGTCGAGGCGGCGCTGGGCTTCATCCCGCCTGAGGCGGTCGCGTTCCTCGCGCTCGAGCGCAAGAACGAGCACTTCCCCCGCGACCAGCCCACCACCTTCGAGGAAGACGCGGCCCGCCTGAACGCGGTGCTCCCCGGCGCTGCGCTGCGCTTCGGCGACGAGCACAGCCACTGCATTCAGCTCTTCCACACCACGCGCCCCTACGCGCCCGACCCCGCGGACACGACCCTCGAGGTCCTCATGCACGGGATCGTGTCCACCGGGAGCGCGTTCCTGGGCTCCGCCGAGGAGGTGTGCGCGCGGGCGAAGGAGCTCGGCCTGCACGAGCTCATGCCAGGGCACGAGGTCGACCCCTACGCCTTCACCCCAGGCGGGTTCAGCCTCAACGCCATGCGGGGAAACCGCTACTACACCCTGCACGTCACCCCAGAAGAGGTCGGGAGCTACGTCAGCTTCGAGACCAACGCCGACCTCCGCGAGCCCGGGGTGACCCAGGCCCTCGTCGAGCGCGTGGTCAAGGTCTTCCAGCCCGAGTCCTTCGACGTGTTCACCTTCGTCCCCGGGGAGGCTGGCCCGCTCGACCTCGACTGCCCCGGCTACCGGCTGCGGAAGCACGCGTCGGGACGGGTGGGGGAGTTCCGCGTGAGCTTCCTCTACTTCTTCGCCCCCTGCGACGAGCCGGTCGCCCCCTTTCCACTGCGCCTGCCTCTGCCGGTGTGAACGCTGGGCGCGCAAGCCTGCGACGTTCCCCCAGATCTGGTTGAGACCCTTCGCCCCCCGTCCCGCTTCCTTGCGTTTAGGTTGGGCACGCGGCTCGCAATGGGTCGCTCAACGATCGAGAGCGCGCCACCTTCTCCTTCCTCCTTCCAATCCTTCCTTCCTTCCAATCCGATCTACGGCGCGCTCGAGACGACAATCCTTCCTTCTTCCTTCTTCCTTCCATTGCATGGCACCGACCTCGGCCCGATCCGGCCGAGGTCGTGCTCGTGTGTGCCGCCGGCTGGAACCGCTGCGCGACGGGCCAGCGACGGTCTGCGACGTATTCCAGAATTGGGGCGCAGCACGGGCGCCGTTCCTTACTGAGCAATGACTTAGCAAGAGATTCGGCGGGCACGATGGTTGCGCAACCCCTGTCGTGAACGTGCTCCTTGGGCTCCTTTTAGCGACGGCGGTGGGTTGGACTCCTCGAGTCGAGCCTCCCCCTGCCCCCGTGCACGCGGAGCGCGCCTCGGCCCCGGAGGGCTTCGTCGCCGGGACGAAGGTCCTGACCGCCCGCGGCAGCGTGCCGGTCGAGGCGGTTCGGGTCGGCGACTGGGTCGTGGCGCACGACGTGGCCGGCGGGGCCTGGGGCCTGCGCCCCGTCCTGCGCACCTTCCGCCACCGCGGACCCAGCGGGGTGTGGCTCCCCCGCACGGCGACCCTCGCGCCCCAGGCGCCCCGCGGACCGCCCGCGGTCGGGGCCGGCCAGCGGCTGTGGACCGCAGGCGGGTGGCGCTACGCCGGCGAGGCGGCCCTCGGTCCCGACGTCCGCACCTACACCTTCGAGGTCGCCGAGTGGCACACCTACCTCGTGGCGGGCGACGAAGGCTGGACCCTCGCCCACAACCAGGAGGCGCGGGTCACCTACTACCGCGTCCAGGGCGGCGACGGACGCCACCAGAGCAAGCCCCTGGTCTCCCTCGACGGCTCGCGCGTCACGATCGAGCACGCCACCCTCAACGTGAGCACCGGCAGCCTCGACCACGCGCGACACTTCCTGCAGAACCGCCCCGGCGCGCAGGTCGTGGCCTTCGACGTGCCGCTGTGGTTGCACGAGAAAATGGTGGCCGAGGCGATCCCTCAGCTGGGCTATCGCACCAACCCCCAGAACCAGGGCAAGACCGCCCCCAAGGTCGTCGACCCCACGACCCCGGGAGACTCCTACGAGCTGCCCAAGCGCTGGGCCCGGCTGTTCGGCGAGCACGCCTCCAACGGGCGGGTGCTCTCGGCGGAGGCGCTGCTCGGCTTCGCCCCGCGCGGCGCGGAGGTGTCGCCCGCGCCCACCGCCGACTACGAGCGCGCCCGGGTGGCCGCGGAGGCGCTGTTCGCGACCCTCAAGGGCGCCGGCCCCGCGCCGCTGCGCGACGCCCGCCTCGTGATCGAGCCCTCGCCGGCGGTCGACGTGCGCGCCGACCCCCTCGCGCGCACGGTGCACGTCAGCACCGGGCTCCTCGACGCGGTCGCGACCCGCGCCGGGCGCTCGCCCTCCGCGCACCGCGGCGCGGTCCTCGATCGCGCGCTCTCGGTGATCCTCGCCCACGAGCTCGAGCACCTCGGCGGCACCAAGGCGGAGCGCGCAGCCGACCGCGGCGCGGTCGAGCGCCTGCGCGCCGCCGGGACCGTCCCCGAGGCCGGCGACCTGCGCCTGGCCCTCGAGCTGTTCGCCGGGAGCCAGCCTACCCTGCTCGAGCGGATCCGCTCCTTCGCGCGCTACGGCACCGTGCGGGGGCGGCTGGTCGCCTTCGACCAGGCGGCGCGGGGCGCTCCCGACCCCCTGGCCAACTTCCGCCGGGTCGACGGCACCCTGCGCTGGGGCCCCATGCTCGGCGCGCGCGCGATCCACGAGACGGCGGGGGCGGGCAAGTTCACCCTCGGGCTCTTCGTCAAGGAGCTGACCCTCGTGCTCCAGACCGGCGACGAGGCGCGCATGGAGGAGTTCTTCGAGGGGATCACGCACACCGACTTCTGGATTCACTACGGCGTGTTCGCCAAGAGCGCGCGCTCGGCGGAGCTGCTCTACGGGCGCTCGCTGGGCAAGTACGTGAAGAACCGCTTCGCCAACGGCCTCCTCCGCCAGAACGTCGCGCTGGCAGCGGGCCTGGCCGTGCCCCAGCTGCTCCAGGGTGGCTTCGACGGCGAGTCCTTCGCGATCAGCCTCACGGCCCTCGGGCTCTCGAGCACGGCGGTGCGCCTCGGCGTCCAGGGACTCACCTGGATCAAGCCGATCCAACTGGGGACCTCGCGCCTGGCGAAGGTCGGCGGCTTCCTCGCCCAGGTCGGCGAGACCGCGCTCGTGCTCTACGTGGCCGACCGAATCGAGACCACCCTCCGCCCCGCCCTCGCCCGGCGAGCGCTGCGCGCCGAGCTCGTCGCCGCCGCCGAGGCCCTGCTCGAGGCCGCGGCCCGCGGCGACACCGAGGCGCAGGCCGAGCTGCTCACGCGGCACGCAGAGGCGTGGCAGGCCTGGCGCGACCACCTGTTCGACGAGGTCTACGCCCAGGACCAGCGCTTCAACGGTCGCCTGACCACCCTCGCCGAGAGCGCCTTCGAGCTCGAGCAAGGGCGCGGCGAGCGCCTGGCTCGCCTCCGCGACCACGCCGGCTTGCGAGCCATGATCGAGGGTGAGCACGGCAGCCTCGAGGGCTGGGTCGCTGCCCGCCAGGCGGCCGACGAGGACACGCTCGGCCTCGAACTCGAGCAAGCCTTCGACGAGCACACCGCCTCCCGCGCCGCGCTGCTCGCGCGCGTCTACGCCGGTGAGCGGCGGGCTTCCCCGTTGCTGGCGGGCTGGACCGAGGGCGCGAGCACCTGGCGCGGACCGGCCACGATTCAGCGCCGCGGGCGCGCCCACCTGCGCGACGCACTCCAGACCGCGTCGGCCAACCGCCTGCAGACCTACGAGGACGAGGGCGCGGTGCTCTCCGCCGCGCGTGCGCTGCACCCCGACGCAGCCGCTCGCGAGCAGCTCGCGGCCGCGGAGGCCCGGACGGGGGAGGCGCTCGAGTTCGAGGGCAAGGTCGTGCGCAGCGCGAGGCTGGAAGCCGCCGGACGCTGAACCGTCGGCCCCGGCCCGCCGGCGCCGGAGTTCCTCTCCCACGCTGCGGCGTGTAGGCTGTCGCCTCGGATTGGAGGCGACGAATGCGCACGTGGCTGGCAATTGGGTGCATGGCAGGGATCTCCGCGCTCGCGGCGCGCGCGCAGGAGGCCCCGCTGCGCGTCGGAATCAAGCCCGCCCCACCCTTCGTGATCCTCGGAGACGGCGAGGAACCGCGCGGACTCTCGGTCGACCTCATGCGCGCGGTGGCCGCGCGCATGACCCCGCCGCGGACCGTCGAGTTCGTCACGCAGGCGAACCTCAAGGAGCACCTGGAGGCGGTCGCCAAGGGCGAGGTCGAGCTCGGGATCGCGGCGACCACCGTGACCGCGAAGCGCAGCGAGACCCTCGAGTTCTCCAGCCCCTTCTACTCGAGCGGGCTGGGGATCCTGGTCGCCGACCGGGGAGAGGTGAGCCTGCTGAGCGTGCTCTGGACCCCCGGCACGGCGAAGGTTCTGGGCGCGGTCGGGCTCTACGTGCTCCTCTGCGCGACCTTGATCTGGCTGCTCGAGCGCGGCGAGACCTTCAAGACCTCCTTGCACGAAGGGATCCCCGAGGCGATCTGGTGGACCTTGGTCACCATGTCGACGGTGGGCTACGGCGACTACGCGCCCCGCCGTCCCCTCGGGCGCGCGCTGGCCGGGGTGATCATTCTCTCGGGGATCGCGCTCTTCGGCGCCCTCGTCGCCCAGGTGACCTCCTTGATCACCCTGGCCGAGCTGCGCCCGGGGATCCAGAGCGTCGAAGACCTGAGCGGCCGGCGCGTGGGCGTGCTCGCGGACACGATCGCCGCCGACTCCATGCGCAAGCGGCGGGCCCGGATCGTGGAGTTCGCGACCCTGGACGAGGCGGTCACGGCGCTCCGCGACGACCGCGTCGAGGCGGTGGTGCACGACCGCCCCCTGCTGCGCTACCGCCTCAAGCAAGACGCCGACGGGCTGACCCTGGTCGGGGGGGCGTTCAACGTGCAGGACTACGCGATCGCGTTTCCGCTGGGCAGCGAGCTGCGAAGGCCGATCAGCCAGGCCCTGCTGCGCCTGCGCGAGGAGGAGCACCAGGCGACCTACCTCGCGCTGATCACGCAGTGGCTGGGCGAGGATCGCTGACCCCAAGCAGGCGGAG
>JAGQRJ010000059.1 GCA_020425635.1 Planctomycetota bacterium
GCCGGCGGCGCGGTGGAGGAGGGGGGGGGGGGGGGGGTGTCGTGGGGGGAGGGCGAGGGCCCAGTCGGTGAGGCCCGCGACGAGCGCGTCGTGCACCGGCCCGGCCCCGACGGCCTGCGCCGCGACGCGCGCGCACTCGGCCGCGCGTTCGGCTGCGTGCTCCGGCGTGGGCGCCGCCTCGGCCGCGCGCAGGGCGTCCCAGCCCTCGTCGAGGGCGAGCCACGAGGCGCGGGCCGCCCCGAGCGCGCAGCGGCAGGCCTCCGCCGAGGCGGTGGCCTCGAACTCCCGCAGCAGCGCAGAGGTCCAGCGGCCGAGCTCCAGGGCCTCGGCGGAGACCCCCGGGTGGTCGAAGCGGTCGGTCACGGCGCGCGCGGCGCGGCGCAGCCAGGTGAGCGGCGGCGGCTCGGGCGGAGGCCCCAGGAGCTGCAGCGCGAGCGGATCGCCCAGGTGCTGCGCCAGGCGCAGGCGAGCTTCGGGCACCTCCCCCACCCGCAGCCGCGCGCGGATCAAGAGCTCGCGCGCCTCGGCGTCGCCTGCCGCCAGGTAGCGGCGCTCGAGCTCGCGCAGGGCGCGGTCGCTCACTCGGCCTTGGCCGGCGCGAGCAGCGCCTCGACCTCGGCCTGGACCTTGGCGCGAAGCTTGGGGAGCGCGATCCCCGCGGCGCTCTTCCGCGCCTCGTCGACGAGCGCCGCGCGCTCTGCGGCGCGCGCAGACCGGGAGAACACGGCGAGCGCGCGGGCCCGGGCTGCGGCGACGCGCGTCGTCCCCGCTTGGCCGCGGAGCACGTGTCGGGCGAGGATCGCGGGGGTGCTCGGCGCCTCCGGAGCCTGCCCCCCCGCGAGCTCGGGCTCGATCAGCAGCTCGGCGACCAGGGCGCTGGCGTAGGGCGAGAGCGGCGGGAGCTGGCCGAAGGCCTTGGCGTAGTTCGGGTCGTCGGGCCGCCGGGCGATCAGCGCGGCGAGCACGAGCGCTTGCTGGGCGCCGTCGGCCTCGGTCAGCCACGCCGTGAGGCGCTCGACCGGCTCGTCGACCAGGAGCAGACGGAGGAAGCCCAGCGCGAGGTCGCCGCTGCGGCCTTCGAGGGTCTTGGCGAAGCTCGCCTGGGGGTCGGCCTCACGCCGGAAGAGCGCGATCCCGTGGGCCCACTCGACGTCCTGGTCGAAGCGCTCGAAGAGCGCCTCGAGGTCGCGGACCAGGCGCTCGCCGGCGAGGTAGAGCGTCCGCCCGCGGAGCGCCACCCCTTCCTCGGCGCCGCCCCAGGCCGCGCGCACGGGCTGCGGCACGTCCTGGGGCAAGGCGAAGGGCGGGGTCGCCTCCCCCTCGAGCTCGAGCCCTTCGAGCAGGGGCGTGGCGGCGCGGAGGATCGCGAGCGCGTCCGACGAGCTCGGCACCGGAGGCGCGCTCCCCAGCAGCCGGTTCGCGCCCGGGCCCAGCTCGCGGACCCAGGGCGCCTCGGCGTCGCTGAACAAGGGGGGCGAGGAGACCCCGGCGCACCACCCGAGGGCGTTGATCGCCAGCAGCTTCTCGGGCGCGCTGCGGGCGAGGGCGGCCGGGTCGGTCAGCGCCAGGCGGTAGCACTCGGCGAAGTCCTCCCGCGGGTCGAAGCGCGCGTAGAGGGTCGGGAAGCGCCCGCCGGGGCCCGGGGCGAAGGTCGCGCCCGGGCCGCGTTCGCCGCCCAGCAGGAGCCGGATCAAGACCCCCGGGTCTTCGTTGGCCCAGCCGCCGCCGACGAAGCCGTCGGCGGGCTCGCCGCGCGCCACCTCCACCCAGCCCGAGAGCGTGGCCCAGGCGGCCACCCGCCCAATGTACCCCTTCGGGCCGAGCTGCAGCGCGTGGCCCAGCTCGTGCACGAGCAGCGCTTCGAGGCTGGGGAGTTCCCCTCCGAGGGACGCGGCGACCCCCGCCTCGAGGAAGCGGTCGAGCACGCGAGGGTCCCCGGGCGGGCTCTCCTCGGGCGCGGGCCACTCGCCGCCGAAGGTCGCGCGGCAGCGCGCGACGAAGGCGCTCCACGCCGGCCGCAGCGCGGCGGCGTCTGCGCCTGCGGGCACCTCCACCCCGAGGGTCGGCGCGAGGTCGCGGAGCAAGGGCTCGAGCGCCGCGGCGTCGGGCGCGGCGCCGCTCCAGCGCGGGCCGCCCAGCGCGGCGTCGGTGACGAAGAGCGTGTCGTCGCGCAGGCTGAACCAGGCGCAGGTCGCGCGCCCCATGAGCCGCAGGGCGAGCGGGGCGTCGTCGGGCACCGGGAGCGTGGGGGCGCGGTCGAGGGTCAGGCCGAGCTCGGCGAGGCGGGCCTGGTGGGCCGCTGGCAGGCGCGCCCAGGCGGCCGCGAAGGCCTCCTGCACCGGGGGCTCGACCTCCGGGGTCACGCGGTAGGGGGTCTGGGCCGACGCGATCGCCGGGAGCAAGAGCCAGGCGAGCGAGGCACGGCGGACGGGACTCATGGGCAGGGCTCCTCGGCGGGCAGGCGGCCGCCTTCGATCAAGACCGGGCGAAAGGCCGCGGGCAGCGCGCGGGGGTCGACCTCGGCCAGCGTCGAGGAGAGGTCGACGCTGGAGTAGGTGTGCCAGAACAGCACCCGCTGCTCGGCGAAGGCGCCCGGGCGAAACAAGGCCGCGGCGGCCTTGCCGGTGTAGGTCGTCTCGACCTCGATCCCGACCGCGGCCATGCGGCGCACGGCGTCTTCGGCGGCGGGGGTCGACGCGCCGTAACCTCGCCCCAGCTGCTGGGTCTCGATCGTGACCGGGACCCGCGACTGGAGCGGCGCGCCGAGCCCCGCTTTGCGCAGGAGCGCGAGCGCGCCGCGCCGCAGCCGGCGCAGGTTCAGGCCGTTGGCGATCAGCCGCGGCACGACCCGCACGGCCACGACCCGCGTCTCGAGGCCCGCGAGCTCACAGCCGAGGGCGATCCCGGCCGCGGTCCCGCAGGTCCCGGCCGCGACCACGATCGCGTCCGGGCAAGGGAGCGCCCCCTCGGCGACCTGCGCGGCGAGCTCGAGCCCCGCCTCGACGAAGCCCACGGTGCCGAGGGCGTTGGAGCCCCCCGCTGGGATCCGCGCCGCCGAGCCGAGGCGGGCCGCGACCCGCTCGCTGCGGTAGGGCGCGAACACCGGGTGGCTGACCCGGGTCAGCTCGGCGCCGAAGGCGTGGTCGAGCAGCAGGTCGTCGAGCACGTGCTCGGTGAGCGGCTGGGGGTAGAGCACGAGGTGCGCCCTGAGGCCCAGCGCGCGCGCGTAGATCGCGGTCGCCAGGGCGTGGTGCGACCCGTAGGCTCCGATCGTGACCGCGGCGTCGTCGCCGTCGACGCAGGCGCGCGCGAGGAGCAGCTCGAGCTTGCGCACCTTGTTTCCCCCGTAGAGGGCCCCCGAGCGGTCGTCGCGCTTGATCCACACCTCGGCCCCGGTCGCCTCGTCGAGGCCGCTCAGGCGCTCGACGGGGGTGGGAAACTGCCCGAGCGGCACCCAGGGCAGGTCGAGGGTCGGGCACAGCGCGCGCAGACACGGCGGCCCGTGGGCCTGGACGTCGGGGCGAGGGGGCACGCCTACCCGCCGCTCAAGGCGCCCACGATCTTGACCGTGTCCTCGGCGCGCACCGGGGACGCGAGGTCGGGCGCGAGCTCGCGGCCGACGAACACGTGTATGTGCTTTCGGATCCGGTCGTGCTCGTCGACGAGGCGGAAGCGGATCCCAGGGAAGCGCGCCTCGAGGTCGGCGAGGACCTCCCCGACGGTGCCCCCGGCCCCCTGGAGCTCGCGCTCGCCCTCGGTGTAGCGGTCGAGCAGGGTCGGGATCAAGACCCGCACGGCACCGCTTCCAGCGAGTAGATATGCGGGAGGTGGCGCACCACCTCGGCCCAGCTGTCGCCGCCGTCGAGGCTCGCCCACACACTCCCGTGGGTCGTGCCGAGGTAGATCCCCAGCGGGTCCGCCGCGTCGACCGCCATGCCCTGGCGCTTGATCGCGAGCCACGCCTGCTCGGCGGGGAAGCCCGCGGCGCAGCGCGTCCAGCTCGCGCCGGCGTCGCGCGTGCGGTAGACCGCCGGGCTCCCCCCGGGGCTGATCCGCGGCCACACGTCGGTGCCGTCCATGGGGAACACGAAGGCCGTGTCGGGGTCGCGCGGGTCGACGTCGATCGCGAAGCCGACGTCGCCGACCTCGCGCGGCATGGCGTCGCCGATCCGGATCCAGGTGTCGCCCGGGCGGTCGAGGCGGTAGATCCCGCAGTGGTTCTGCTGGTAGAGCCGGTCGGGGGCCTGGGGGTGCAGGACCACGCAGTGCGGGTCGTGGCCGTACTCGTGCTGGCCCTCGGGGAGGAAGTCGGCGGCGATCCCCTTGTTGAGCGGGGTCCAGCTCGCGCCCCGGTCGAGGCTCTCGAACACGCCGCCGCTGCTGAGCCCGAGGTAGAGGTGCCGGGCGTCGCGGGGGTCGACGAGGATCGAGTGCAGCTTGGGCCCGTCGGGGGTCCCGCCGTCGTCGGCCCCGGTCCAGGCCGGGCGCTCGGGGTGCTGGTTGAAGCCCTCGACCTCGCTCCAGGTGCTGCCGCCGTCTTCGCTGCGGAACAGGCCCGAGGGCGAGCTCCCGGCGTACCAGGTGTCGGGCTCGCTCGCGTGCCCGGGGGTCAGCCAGAACACGTGGTTCACCGCGCGCGGCGGCGCGTCGCCCACGGGCGGCGCGAAGGCCGGCGGTCGCGCCGCCTCCTCCCAGGTCTCGCCCCAGTCCCGCGAGCGGAACACGGTGGGGCCCAGGTGGCCGGTGCGCGCCGCGAGGAGCAGCGTGGTCCGGTCGCGGGGGTCGAGCACGAGGTGGTGCACGGTGGCGCCCAGGTGGAAGGGCCCCGCGGTCGCCCAGGCTTGGCGGCCGCCCGAGGAGCGCACGATCCAAGCGCCCTTGCGCGTGCCGATCAGGAGGGTGACCTCGGGCTGGACCTCACTCACTGGAGCCCTCGCTCGCCGGGGCCCAGCCGAGCTCGCGCAGCGCGTCCTCGGTGGAGCTCACGTCGAGAATGTCCGGCACGTGAGCCTGCAGCTCGAGGAGCGAGACCATGCGCTGCACGTCGGCGGAGGTCGAGTACATCGCCGAGCGCACGCCCTTCTGCTCGCAGAGGGTGAACACCGCGGTCAGGGCCTCGAGCTGCCCCCCGTTGAGGTGGGGCACCGCGGACATGTCCATGAGGAACACGCTCACGCCCTCGGGGTCGAGCTGCTGGATCGCCTCGACCACGTCGTCCATGCGCTTGGGCTCGACGGCGAGCACGATCGCGCCCTGCTCCATGGTCAAGCCCACGCTCGAGGCGGAGAGCAGCTCTTCGGCGCTGAGCAGCTGCTGGACCTTGACCGGCTGGACGTCGGGGAGCTCGGGGAGGTCGTCCAGGTCCACCGGCGGCGGGGCGTCGGGGAGCTCGGGAAGCACGAGGTGCTCCTCGGGGGTCAAGTCCTCCGAGGCGAACTCGATCCCCGAGTTCTCCAGGGTGTCGGGCGGGTCGTCGGGCAGCGCGGGCAGGGGGACGAGCGCCTCGACGGCGCCGAACTCGGTCATGGCGGCGCGCGGGTCGGCGCTCGCGTCGCCGCCGGGGGTGAGGTCGAGGGCGCCGAGGTCCGACGCGCTCTCGAGCAGGGCCGCTTCGTCGTCGCCGCCCACGGCGAGGTAGTCTTCGAGCGCCTGGGCCAGGGCCCCCGGGGTCTCGAAGCGCGCCTCGGCGTCGATCGCGATCGCCTGCGCGCAGAGGGCGTCGAGCTGAGCGGGCACCTTGGCGCCGAAGGCCGAGGGCCGCGGCGGCGCCTCGCGTCCGTGGGCCACGGCGAGGTGCCGCCGCACGAGCTGGGGCACGCTCGCCCCGCGGAAGGGCCACTTGCCGGTCACGGCGCGGAACAGGAGCACCCCGAGCCCGAACACGTCGGCGGCCGGGGTGGCCTCGGAGGGGCGCGCCACGAGCTCGGGGGCGGCGCAGCGGACCTCCGCCTGGGGCAGCCCCCACGGTCCGACCCAGGGCTCGGCGACCTCGTCGAGCTTGGCGAGGTAGAGCCGCGAGAGCCGCAGGTCCTCTCGCGCGTGCTCGAGGAACGCGACCGGCCCCAGGTCGCGGTGCACGATCCCCTTCTCGGTCAGGTTCTGCACGAGCTGGCACATGGAGAGCACGCGCCAGATCCGGTCGTCGAGCTCGCCGCGCTTGAGGCTCACCGGCTGGGTGTCGGGGCTCGCCTCGCGGACCACGTAGATCCAGCCGGTGGGCAGCTGGCCCCAGGCGAGGGCGCGCACGATCCCCTTTTGCCGGCCCAGCCAGTCGCTGATCTCGACCTCGCGCCCCACGAGGCGCAGGAGCTGCTCCTCTTGCTTCCCGGCGGCGCGCCAGAGCTCGAGCTCGCACTGGGCGTTCTGGCTCTGGTCGGTGGCCAGGAAGCGCTCTCCCAGCCAAGTGCGCTCGAGGCGCGGCCCGAGCAAGTAGCGCTCGGCCACGAGGGCGCCGGTCACGGGGGGGGCTGCGGGTTGCATGCGGGGAGGCCTCTCGCCAGCGCACCTTAAGCCGAGGGCGGGCCCCTCGCCAGATCCGTTCGGCCTCGAATACGGGGTCGTCCCGGCGCGACTCAGGGGCGAATGGTGCTCGAGCAGGATCCCCTGTAGGATCCCGAGGAAGAGAAGGAGGCCCGATGAAAGCCGTCACCTGCCTGTTGGTCGCCGCGGCGCTCGTGACCCAAGCCTTCGCCGACGACGGCGAGGCCAAGAAGCGGCTCGAGGCCGCCCAGGCAGCCTGGAGCGAGCCCGAGAAGGCCCTCGAGGAGATCAATCGCGCCCTCGACGCCGAGCCCAGCGGGCTCCTGGCCGATCAGTGCAAGTTGTTCAAGGCGAGCGTGTTGCAGGAGCTGGGCGAGGTCGACGAGGCCGAGACCTACTTCAGCGAGCTGATTCGCAAGCTGGGCACCTCGCGCGAGAAGGTCGCGCGGGTGATCAAGGGCGAGGCCATGTCGCGCAAGGCGCGGATCCTGTTCACCAACCGCGGGGACACCCGCGCCGCGGTGCAGCTGCTCGTCTCGTCGCTGCGCGCCAACCCCAACCCCGGCACCGCCGACATGGCCAGCGTGCTCTACCTGCGGCTCGGGCGTGACCCGGAGAAGTACGACGAGAAGCAGCGCGCCAAGTGGCTGCAGCTCGCCACGCAGTTCAACGAAGAGTCGCTGCGCATGAACCTCGAGGCCAACAAGCGTCGCCCCGAGATCCTGGCCAAGAACAAGGCCAAGTTCGACCTGCAGGCGGCCATGATCCTGTTCGTGACCGGCAAGGAAGACGAGGGCAAGGCCAAGTTCGCGGCGATCCCGGCCCAGGACCTGACCGCGGCGACCCTCTACCAGCAGGGGCTGTTCCTCGCGTTGACCGGCGACGAGGCCGGCGCGCTGGCCAAGATGAAGGAGTTCATCGAGTCCCGCGACACCCCGAGCGCGCGGAACATCGCCCGCGGCGTGGCCCGCAGCGAGCCGGACCTCGTGGAGCACCTCAAGCGCCCCGAGTGGGCCGAGGTCTTCGGCGAGGACGAGAAGGTCCACCGCCGCCGCAGCAAGCCGACCAGCCAGCCCAACAAGTAGCGGGCTCCCTACTCCCCCCCGGCGTCCGCAGGGACGAGCCCCAGGCCTTGGAGCCCCGCCCGGAGCTCGGGGGGCACCGGCTGGGGCTCGAACTCCGCCATGCTCACGATCGCGTGGGTCAACTCGGTCTCGGCGCGCAGGGTGCCGTCGGGCCCGAGGACCCGGTAGGCGAAGCGCACCGAGCCGCGCCCGAGGCGCGCCACGCGGAGCTCGATCCGCAGGCGCTCGTCGAGGTAGATCGGCTTGAGGTAGCGCGTCTTGGCGTCGACCAGGGGCATGCCCCAGGTCCCGTGGCGAAACAGCGTGTCGACGCCTCCGAAGATCGCGCGGAGCATCTCTTCGAAGGCTATGTGGCAGTACTCGAACACGCGGGCGAAGTAGATGATCCCGGCGCGGTCGGTCTCGTGAAAGCGGACGGTGTGCTCGTGAACGAACACGCCCTGCGGTAGCTCCGAAGTCATGCGGCGGCGCCTAGCGCGCGCTCAACGCCCCAGCGCCTCGCGCAGGCGCTGGGTGATCTCGTCGATCGTCCCGATCCCGTCGATCTCGTGCACCGTCTTGCCGCTCTCGCGGTAAAAGGCCAGGCAGGGCTCGGTCTGCTCGAGGTAGGTCGCGAAGCGATCACGGATCGTGCCCTCGTCGAGGTCGTCTGCGCGCCCCGAGTCTTGCCCGCGCTTGAGGATCCGACGCACGGTCTCGTCCTCCTCGACGTGGATCGCGAGCACGACGTCCACCGCGCGCCCGCGCGCCCCGAGCAGGCGATCGAGGGTCTCCGCCTGGGCCACGTTCCGTGGGTAGCCGTCGAGCAGGACCCCCTCGGCGGCGTCCGGGCGCCCGAGGCGCTCCTCGACCATGGAGTTGGTCACGTCGTCGGGGACGAGCTTGCCGGCCGCGAGCAGCGCTTCGACCTGCTTGCCGAGCTCGGTCTTCCGCGAGAGGTGGTCGCGGAACATGTCGCCAGTCGAGACGTGGGGGACGCCGAGGGCGTCCTTGAGGCGCGCGGCTTGGGTGCCCTTCCCGCAACCGGGGGGACCGAAGAGGACGACGTTCATGGGGCCTCCGTGGTGGAGCCGGATTCTACTCGCTGCCAGGGCGCTCGCGAGCCGCGGCGCGAGGGCAGGCCGCGCCGGGCCTTCAGCCGGCGCGGCCGATGTACTGGTCGAACCCGCCGCGGATCAGGCTGTAGAGCACGAACGAGTAGACGACCTGCACGCAGAGCCCGAAGCCGATCGCGAGCGTGATCGCCGCGGTCGCGGTCCCGCCGAAGCCGCCCGGCCCCTCGATCACGTAGTAGCAGGTCGCGGGGAGGTTGCACTGCGGCAGGCAGCACACCGCGGGCAGGAAGAACTGGAACACGATCAAGGCGATCCCGGCCACGATCGCCTTGAGCGTCGTGCGAAACATGAGCGAGACGAGCAAGCCCTGCAGCGTCGCGGCGACGAGGGCCGAGGGGATCGAGAGCGCGAGGAACACCAGCGACCAGGGGGTCAAGAGCCCCATGGCGGTGAAGATCACCACGTGCAAGAAGGGGACCAGCGCGAGGAAGGAGACGTTGCGCAGGATCCCGAGGGTCTTGCCGGCGACGTAGGTCCCGCACTCCATGGGGGTCGTGGCCAGCAGGATCAGCGTCCCGTCCTCGCGCTCGCGAGAGACCGTGGTCGCCGCCATGACCGTGATCAGGAGCACCAGGAGCCCGCCGAGGACCGCGACCAGGAGCTTGTGCAGCATGGGGTCGCTGAGCAGGTTCGTCTCGCCCGGGCTCAGCGGCGGCAGGCGGCGAAAGACGCTGTAGCTGCCGAACATGAGCACGATCAGGATCAGGTTCAGCCGCCACCAGTGCTTCATGCGCGCGACCGTGTTGACCGTGACCTCCTTCCAGTAGATCGGGTTCCCCCGCCCGATCGGGCGGGCCTCCTTCTTGGCGACGTGCTTGGCGATCGCCTCGCCCGGGTCCTGGCCCCGGGCCCGGGCCAGCAGCGCCCGGTAGCGCGGCTTGAGCGCGAACAGGTAGCCGAGCACGAAGTCGAGGGCCTCCAGCAGGCGGCGCGCGCTGAGCCGGCTGTTGATCGCGCGCGCCCGCGGGAGGAGCAGCGCCGCGAACAGCACGAGCCCCACGCTCGCCGCGACGGACACGGTCGGGAACACCCACCAGTAGGTCGGCTCGGACTCGGTCGCGACGTGCCGCGAGGGGTGGAACACGTAGTGCATGTCCCACAGCGGGCTGACCGTGGGCTCGATCGGGACCCCGCTCGAGGTCAGCACCGCGCCCTGGAGCAGGCCGAGCGACTTCAGCAGGTAGGGCGCGGCGAGGAGCGCTCCGAGGGCGGTGTAGCAGAGCAGGAGCGCCCCGGCGGGGCGGGTGGCGAGGGTCGAGAGGAACACGCCGAGGGCCGTGGCGAGGACCGCCAGCGAGCAGAGGAGCGCGACCTCCTTGAGCAGGGTCCCGGCCGAGATCCCGCCCAGGGAGAGCAGGGCGAAGTTGAGCGGGAGCGTGAGGAACAGGAGGAAGAGCAGGATCCCCAGCCGCGAGATGTACTTGCCGAGCACGATCGCGACCGGGCCGGTCCCGGTGAGCAGGAGCAGGTCGAGGGTGTTCCCGCGCTTCTCCTCGGTGATCGCGCTCGCGGTGAAGGCGGGGGCGAGCATGGCCAGGAGCAGGAGCTGCAGGTAGCCGCCGTATTCGAAGATCGAGCGCGCCCGGTCGGCGACGTCGGCGCTGCTCACCCCCACCGGGGGCCACCAGGTGATCAAGCCCACCGTGAGCACGCCCAGGAACAGCGTCTGGAAGGCGTAGGTCCGTGGGCGGCGCGAGAAGCTGAGCAGCTCGCGCTGAATGACCGGGGCTCCGATCACGAGACCTGGCCTCGGGTGAGCTTCATGAACGCGTCCTCGAGGTCGACGTCTTCCTCGCGCAGCTCGAGGATCTTGTAGCCCTTGGACACGAGGAACTCGGGCACGAAGGTGTAGTCGTCGATCTGCTCGCGCAGCCGGACCTCGACGAAGCCCTCCTCGTCGAGCTGGGCGGCGTTGACGAAGTCGTGCTCGGCGAGCAGCGCGGCGGCGCCCTCGGAGCCCTCGCGCAGGCGCACGCGGACCACGTCGCCCTTGCGCACGCGCGCGATCGCCTCGCTCAGCGGCCCGCTGAACAGGAGGCTGCCCTGCTCGATGATCCCGACCTTGTTGCACAGCTCGCGCAGCTCGCTGAGGATGTGGCTGCTGATCAGGATCGTCTTGCCCATGTTGCGCAGCTCTTTGAGCAGCTCGCGGATCTCGATCCGCGCGCGGGGGTCGAGGCCCGAGGCGGGCTCGTCGAGGAGCAGCACCTGGGGGTCGTGCAGCAGGACGCGCGAGAGCGCGAGGCGCTGGCGCATGCCGCGCGAGAGGCTGTCGACCTGGGCGTGCTCCTTGAAGTTCAGGTCGGTGAGGTCGAGCACCCCCTGGATCACGGTCTTGCGCTCCTTGGGCGGGATCCCGTAGAGCGCGCCGAAGAACTCGAGGTACTCGGTGACCGTCATGTCCTCGTAGGTCCCGAACTCGTCGGGGACGTAGCCGATCTTGCGGCGGATCTCGCGCGCCTGTCCATTGACCGAGAGCCCGCACACGAAGGCCTGCCCGCTGGTCGGGCGGAGCAGCGTGGCCAGGATCCGAATCGTGGTCGTCTTGCCCGCGCCGTTGGGCCCAATGAACCCGTAAATGTCCCCCTGGTCGATGGTGAGGTTCAGCTCCTTGAGCGCGGTCAGCTTGCCGTAGGTCTTGGTGAGGTAACGAGTCTCGATCACCGCGCCTGCCTGGGTTCGGGTTGCCCTCAGGATAAAGGCAACACGGTCGGGTGTCTGGGCGGTGTGAATGCGAGGAGCCCCGGCGACCGATCCGGCCGCCGGGGCTCCTCTGGGTTCGGTTCGGGCGAGGGGCTCTCGCTCGCCTCAGACCATGAACGCAGCGATCAGGATCGCGGCGCCAACGGCCAGGGCGAACAGCAGCTCGTGGTCCCCAGGTGCCCGAGGGGGCAGCGAGCTCGCGATCAGCGCCTCGTGCTCCAGCGTGTCCAGCATGACTCCTCCTCTCTTCCCGGGTCGTCCGGTCGCGCCTAAGACCGGGGGCGGAGAGGAGGCTGTCGAGGGAATCAGCGGGATTTGTAGAAGCGCTCGAGCACCTGCTGCGCCGGCTTGCCGCGCGGGGTGTAGCCGCGGTCCTCGGGGCCGCCTTCGCCCCACCACTCGTAGAAGAAGGCCCCAGCGAGGGCGGGCTGGCCGCGCCAGCAGCGCGCGAAGGCCTCGTAGCCCAGGGCCTGCTCCTCGAGGTCGAGCGCGGCGTCCTTGGTGTAGTCCCAGGGGTGACTCAGGCTCCCGTCCTGGCTGGTGTAGCCGACCTCGAGGAAGACCAGCGGCTGCTCGAGCCCGCGCTGGGCGCGCCAGGCGAGGAGCGCGTCCTTGACCTTGGTCCAGCGCGCCTGGACCTCCTCCAGGCTCGGCGCGGTCGACTCGGCCATGACGTAGTAGGCCGAGAGCCCCACGTAGTCGAGGTCGCCCCAGAAGGGCAGCTGGGCGTAGTGGTCCCAGTTGGCGGCGTAGGTCAGCTGGCCGCTGAAGATCCTGCGCGTCTGGGTGATCGCCTCCCTCCAGTGCGCGGCCTGGTCCTCGGTCGAGCTCAGCTCGCTGCCCACGACGAACACCGCGGCCTGAGCCTGCTCCGCGAGGCGCGCGAAGTGCGTGAGCTCACGCCGGTAGGCGGTGAACCACACGTCCCAGCTCGGGGGCTTGATGTTCCCTCGCCACTCGTCGGGAGACGGGTGCTCGAGGAACAGGGTCGGCATGAGCAGGACCTCGAGCCCCAGCCGGCGCGCCTGGGCGAGGGTCCGGAGCACGGTCAGGTCGCTGGGGGTGCGCCGCAGCCGCCGCCCGGGGACCGCGCTCGCGCCGTTGGTCTGGTAGATCTTGACCAGCACGCACACGTGGGTGACCCCCAGGCCGGGGAGCTCGCGCAGCGAGGGCCCGTAGTCGAAGTCGGGGTCGAGGCTGTGAAGCGGGAGGGTCACGCCGCGCATGCTGAGCGTGTTGGGCGAGGCGACGGCGGCGACCTCCTGCGCGGGGAGCGCCGAGGCCAGGCAGCTCAGGAGCAGCGCGAGCGCGAGCGAGCGGATCATGCGCGGGCCTCCGGGGGGGATCCGCTCGGCGGGGCGGGGTTGGGGTTGGTGAGCGCGGTCAACACGTGATCGCGCCAAGCGCCGTCTATGTAGAGGTAGTCCCGGGCGTAGCCCTCGACGCTGAACCCGAGGCGACGCAGCACGTTGCCGCTGCGCACGTTGGTGGGCAGGTAGTTCGCCATGACCCGGTGCAGGCCGAAGGGCCCGAACGCGTAGTCGAGCACCGCGCGCAGGGCCTCCTGCATGTAGCCCTGGCCGACCGCCTGGCGGTCGAGGGAGTAGCCCAGGGTGCAGCCTTGAAAGGGCCCGCGGGCGATCTGGGTCAGGTTCGCGACCCCGACCACGGGGCCCTTGAGCTGCCCGCGGTGGAAGATCACGAAGCGCACCGAGCGCCCCTCGCGCCACTCCTGACGGTTGTGGGAGAGCCGCGCCCGCCAGTGGTCCAGGGTGTAGTAGCCCGCGGGGGACGGCGGGTTGAAGGGCGCGTGGTGGGCGCGGTTCTCCTGGACGTAGGCCAGGAGCCGCGGAGCGGCCTGGGGCAAGGGCAGGGTGAGCTCCA
>JAGQRJ010000431.1 GCA_020425635.1 Planctomycetota bacterium
CGCCCAGGCGGCCCGCAGCGGGGGCCGGGAGGGGCGCAGCGCTGGCGGCGGGGCTGGGCTCGGCGGGGAGGCCCTCGGGCGCGGGGTCCGCGCCCTGGCCCGTCCAAGTCGGCGCGTGCTCGAGGCGCCCGAGGGCCAACCAGCGCTGGGCCTGGGGGTCGTCGGGCGAGGCCCCGCGCTTGAGCACCACGTGCAGCTCGGACGTGACCCGGAACCCGCCGCGCGCGTCTTCGTAGGCGCCCTTGCGCTTGCCGGCCTCGAGCAGCGCGATCATGGCCTGGGCGCCCGTGACCGGGGCCAGCTCGGCCCCCTCGAGCACGAACACCGCGCCCTGCTTGTGGACGAGGGGCAAGACGGTGGTCGGACCGTCCCAGGGCTGGGGCAGCGGCAGGTCGGCGATCCGCGCCCAGGCGCTGGGCTCGTCGACGTCGGTCGGCGCCAGGCCCTCGCTCGCGGTCGGGGCGTCGCCCGTGAGGTCCCAGCTCCACCAGTGGTTGCGGTCGGCGCCGGTCTCGTCGTTCCAGTCGGTGCGCTTGTAGATCTCCTCGTCGACGGTCCCGCGCACGTAGAGCAGGTGCAGGCGCTTGACCGGCGCCTGCTCGGGGGGGATCCGCTGGCCCCTGGCGTCGCGCGCGGGGCGCAGGATCCGGCCCATGGTTTGGATTCGCTGGCGCGCGCTGGCGGTGCTCGCGACCGAGACCCCGAGCCCGACGTCGGGGATGTCGATCCCCTCCTGCAGCGCCTTGACCGAGACCAGCACCTGCACGCTCCCGTCGCGGAGGCCCGCCAGCGCAGCCTCGCGCTCGGCCGGGCTCTTGCGGGAGTGCTCGACCGCGACCGCCTCGGGCGCGAAGGGCAGCGCTCCGCTGGTGGCCTGGGCCTTGACCCGCGCGCAGAGGGTCTCGGCGCCCGTGGTCAGCTCCGCGTCGGCGTCGTCGTCGGCCTCCTCGGGACCTTCGTCGCCGATCCGCTCGTTGAAGAGCACAGCCCCCTGGGGCGCGCCGAGCGCGTCGTCGGCCCAGGCCTGGACCAGGATCCGCTCGACCACGCGCATGCGCTCGGAGGCTTGATACAGGAAGTGCTTGCGCTCGAGGTAGGCCGACTGCAACGCGGCCGCCGCGCCGCGCAAGGCGGCGGAGGCGTTGGCGCGCCCGGTGAGGTAGGCCAGGTAGCGATCGGGCGCGCCGCCGCTGCGCGACACGCTCTGGCGAGCCTGGGTCACGCGGTGTGTGAGCGCCGAGTACTGGCCCTGCTCCTTGCGGGTCAGCGAGATCCCGTGGTGGTGGATCTGGTAGCGCGGGAGCATGCCGCGCTCGAAGCCGTCGCGCAGGCCGAGGCGAAAGCACACCCCGCCCAGGGCGCGCCCGTGGAGCTGCTCCTCGAGCGGCAGCACCTGCCCCAGCGCGTCCTGGGCGTCGGCGCCCTCGCGCGAGGGGGTCGCCGAGAGCCCGAGCCGACAGGCGGTCTTGGCGTCGAAGATCCGGCTGCTCGAGGCGGCGCCCGCCTTGTGGCACTCGTCGACCACGAGCATGACCTCGTGACCTGCGACGTCGGCCGCCAGCCGGGAGCCGCGGCGGACGGCCTTGCGCGCGCTGGCGAGCACGTAGACGAGCACGTCCTTGGTGCGAAAGGAGTCGTCGCGGTCGCCGCCGACCTGCCCCACGCGTGCCGCCGGGAGCGTCGTGCGCTCGGCCACGGCGGCGACCCACTGCTGGGCGAGGGCGATCGTGGGGACCACCACCGCGAACTTCGTGGCCGGCGCCTCGGCCGCCACGGCCGCCATGGCGCCGAGGGCGACCACGGTCTTGCCCGCGCCGGTGTAAATGTCCAGGATCCCGTGGCGCGGCCCGAGGCCCGGGGGCTCGCTCGCCAGCCAGGCGGAGACCGCCTCGCCCTGCCAGGGCTCGAGGCTGAAGCGCTCGCGAAGCTCGAAGGTCATGCTTGCCAGGGTAGCGCTGCGGTCGAGGGGACGACGCGCCGCGTGAATTTCCTTCACCCTGAGGCACAAGCAACGTAGACTCCTGGACTTCTGGAGGACCCATGAGCCAGACCACGGACGCCTTGCAGCAGCTGCGAAACCTCGTGCGCACGAAGCGTCGCTTCACGCTCGAGGCCTACCTGTTCCTGCGCGAGGCGCTGGACTACGCGCAGAAGCTCGTGGGCGAGAAGCGGCACGTGAGCGGGACCGAGCTCCTCGAGGGCTTCCGCCAGCTGGCGATCGACTCCTTTGGACCCTTGTGCCACGTGGTGTTCAAGGAGTGGGGCGTGCAGAGCACGGCGCACGTCGGCGAAATGGTCTTCGACCTGGTCGACTGCGAGCTCTTGAGCAAGACCGAAGACGACCGCATGGACGACTTCGTCGGGGTCTACGACTTCGAGCAAGAGTTCGCGCCTGAGCGCCTGTTCGCGCGGCTCGACGCGAGCTTCGTCGCCGCCCCGGCCCGGGCGACCGCGCGCGAGCTGAGCGGGCGCGAGCACTCCGCGATCGTCTGACGCGGCGGCCCCCGGACCCCGCGTGAGCGACGCAGACACGAGAGGGAGCGCCCTCCAGGCCAGGTTCACCCTGCGCACCCCGTCCAAGCGGGTCGTGGGCTGGACCGTGGCGATCGTCTCGCTGCTGTGCCTCGGCTTCTACCTCAGCGACGTGCTCAACCCGTTCTTGCTCGGGGTCCTGGTGGCCTACGTGTGCGACCCGATCGTGAGCTGGGGCGAGCGCAAGGGCATCCGCCGCGACGTCGGGGTCGGGCTGTTGTTCTTCGTGATCCTGCTGGTGGTCGTCGGCACGGCGGTGTTCACCGGGTTCCAGGTCGCGGGCTACGTGGACGACCTCGGGCGCGACCTCGGCGGTGAGCGGATCCTCCAGCCGAGCGACCCCGAGGACCTCGAGCTGATCCAGGCGCTGGAGGGCGGGAACCCCGACCCCCGCGGGAGGACCTTGGCCTACGCCGACGGCGTGCCCTTCCTCGACAGCGACGGCGACGGGGTCCGCCAGGCGGGCGCCGTCGAGCGCGCGGTGACGCAGATCTCGGGGTGGGCCCAGGGCGCCCTCGGCGCCGAGCAGCTCGCCCAGGTCAAGGCCTTCTTCGCGCGCAACTCATCGGCCTTCTCGCGCGCGGGCGCGAGCGTCAGCGACTGGCTGCGCGGGAGCCTGCACAACCTGAACGTGCTCCTGACCTACAGCCTGCTCGTGCCGATGTACACCTTCTTCCTGCTCCAGTCCTGGCCCGAGCTCAAGCAGAGGCTGCGCGACCACCTCCCCGCCAGCCAGCGCGAGCGGATCCTGCGCCTGAGCGCCGACCTCGACCGGCAGTTCTCGGCCTTCTTCCGCGGCAAGCTCGTGGTGTGTCTGTGCAAAGGCGCGGTGGTCACGGTCGGGCTGACCGCGGCCGGGGTCCCGTTCTCGTTCTTGCTCGGAATCCTCGCGACCTTCCTCAGCTTCGTGCCCTTCCTCAGCTGGGCCGTGTGCGGCTCGCTCGCGCTCCTCGTCTCCTTCGACTCCGCGCATTGGCTGTGGTTCGGGCTCTGGATCGCGGGCACGTTCTCCGCGGCCGAAGGCGCCGAGGCCGTGCTCTCCCCCGTGATCCTTGGCCGCGAGGTCGGGCTGAGCCCGGTGGCCTTGCTGCTCTCGTTCTTCGTGTTCGCCAAGCTCTTTGGCCTGTTCGGGGTCTTGATGGCGGTCCCGATCGCGAGCCTGACCAAGACGCTGTGGACCGAGTTCGCGCTCCCGCACATCAAGGAGCTGGCCGAGCTCCCTCCTGACCCCGCGCCGGCGTCCCCCGCGGCGCCCCCGGCCGCGCCCGCCGAGCCCGCCTCCGCAGACCCCCCCACCACGGCCCCGACCGAGAGCGCGAGCGCTGAGCCCCCCGCCGAGCGCTCCCCCGCCCCGGCCGACAGCGCGGGCGCCGCGCCGAGCCCGCCCGAGCCCCCCACGCCGCCCGCGGCCTGAGTCGTGCACACGACGACGGAGCTCGCGGGGGAGGCCATGGAGCGCGGCGCGCCGGCCGCCCGCGTCGCGCACGCCGCGCTCTTCCAGCGGATTCTGCGCCGGATCTACGCCTACTTCCAGCGCATGACCCGCGACCCTCACGAGGCCGACGAGTGCCTGCAGCAGACCTTGCTCCTGCTGCAGGAGAGCCTGACCCGCCGGACCTACGACCCCCAGCGCTCGTTCAACACCTGGATGTGGCTCAAGGCCCGCACCGTGTGGGCCCAGTGGTGCCGGCAGCGCGAGCGCCGACCCCAGGCGCTGCCCGAGGGGGTGCCCGACGCCCGCGACGACGTGGGAGACGCGAGCCGACGCAGCGACGCGACGGCGATCCTGCAGCGGGTGCGCGAGCAGCTCGGCGAGGAGGCCTACGAGGCCTTCGTGCTGTATTACGAGGGCGGGCTGACCCAGGCCGAGGTCGCGGCGACCCTCGAGCGCGACCGCAAGACCGTCCGCGAGCGGATCCGGGCGGTGCACGCCCTGATCGACGAGCTCCTCGGCCGGGAGCCCTAACCCGCGCCTCTCCAGGCGTTTGCAAGAGACTTCGAGATTCCTCTCCCCATTCGCGAGGCCCACGGCAGATACCCCCGTATGCAGGACGACCCTCCAGCCCTTCACGACTCTGACGCCGTCGGTGTCTCCGAGCGCGACGACGTGCGGCGTCGGCGCGACGTGAGCTCGCTGTTCGAGGCCTCGGCGGTGGCGATGCCCGCGGCGCTCCTCGACCGCGCGCGCACGGTGGCCCACGAGGTGTTCCGCCTGGGCGAAGAGAGCGGGCCGCTGCGGATCGGGCAGCAGGTCGGCCCCTACGAGGTCAAGGGGGTGCTCGGCGCCGGGGGCCAGGCCTTCGTCTACGAGGCGCAGCACCTGCAGCTCGGGCGGCAGGTCGCGCTCAAGGTGCCCCACGGCGGCGTTCCGGAGCGCCTGCTGCGCGAGGCGCGGCTCGCGGGGCGCGTCGAGCACCCCCACGTGGTCCGGGTCGAGCACGTGGGCGAGCTCGACGACGGCGCGCCCTACCTGGTCATGGAGCTGCTCACGGGCGGGACCCTCGAGGATCGGCTCGAGGAGTGCCCCGAGGGCCTGCCGCTCTCGGAGGTCCAGCGGGTGGGCGACGCGGTCCTCGCGGCCCTCGAGCACGCCCACGCCCAGGGGATCGTGCACCGCGACGTCAAGCCGAGCAACGTGCTCTTCGACGCCCAGGGCGCGCCCAAGCTCGGCGACCTGGGCGTCGGGACCCTCGCCGACGCCCAGGCCGAACTGCAGCACTCGGTCGAGCTGACCGGGCTCACCGGCAACCGCGTGCTCGGGACCCCTAGCTACATGGCCCCTGAGCAGGCGAACCCTGCCCTGCGGGCGGGCGAGCCGATCGACGGACGCGCCGACCTCTACGGCTTCGGCAAGCTGCTCTACGCCATGCTCACCGGCGGCACTCCGACCACGATCCGCCCCGCGTCGCGGGTCCGCCCCGGGCTCGACGAGGCCTGGGACGACTTCGTGTTCGCGCTGGTCGAAGACGACCGCGAGCGGCGCCCCGCCGACGCCACGGCGGCGCGCGCGCGCTTCGCGGCGCTGCCCTTGCCCAGCGCCCTCGACCCCGCGTTGCCGACGTCCACGTCGGCGAGCTCCGCCCTCGAGCACGAGCTCGCGCTGCGGACCCCGCACGCCCCCCCCGGCTCCTCCACCCCCTACCGCGTCGGCGCGCTGGTGGGCGAGAGCACGCAGCCCACGCGGCTGCTCAGCTTCGGCGCGCTGCTGCTCTTCCTCCAGGCGTTGCTCCTCGGCGCGGCCGGCCTCCTCACGGAGGCCAACGAGATCCCGCGCTTCGTCGATCCCGCGGTGCTCGCGGTCCTCAGCGTGGGGGCCGCGGCGATCTGCGGGGGTCTGCTCGTGTTCCGCCGCTCGGCGCGCCGGACCCCCGGTCGACCCGGGCGGCTCTACGCGCTGTGGACCGCGCTCCCGGTGGTCTTCCTGCCGTGCGCGCTCGCGGCGGGCCGGCTCTCGGCCAGTCGCGAGCTGCCGTCGGTGTTTTGGAACGGAAGCCCGCGCCTCTTCAAGGAGTATTGCGCGTTCGCCTCGGGGGCTGCGCTCGCCTGGGTGCTGCTGTGCTGGGGGATCTGGCGTCTGACCTTCGGTCGCACCCCGCGCAACGCGGCGCCGCGCCCCCCCGCCCAGGCCGCCGCCTCGCGCCAGCTCCCCGCGCGCCAGCGCGGTCCGTGGGGTCTCGTGGCGCGGATCGTGCTCGGGGTCGTGAGCTTCGTCTCCGCCGGCGCGGCGTTCGTGTTCGCGCTCGTCGTGGTGTTCCTGGGCGCGATGATGAAGGGCTGCGCCGAGGCGATCGGCGGCACGACCTCCGGCGGGTTCTCGGATGGCGAGCAGCTGCTGTTGCTCTGGGCGCTCCCGCTCGGACTCGTCGTCCTCGGCGTGCTCGCCTTCGCCTCGATCCTGTTCCGCCGCCCGCCGCAGTAGTCGAGGCCCCCTCGCCCTCGCACATGAACTGCGAGGGCTCACCCCCAACGCGCCGCAGGCGCTGGCCGTTCAGGGGGCACCTGCCCGTAGCGTCGGTCCCGGATTCGGCGTCGGTCCCGGATTCGGCGTCGGTCCCGGCCCGTAGGGGCCGAGCTCGCCTCGGCCCGGACGTTCGCGCTGCGCGTCGCCCTGGCTCGCGCCACGCCGCCACGCATGGCGCGCGGAGTGTCGCAGAGCGACGCGGGGGCCTCGGGGGCCGGGCCGAAGCGAGCTCGGCCCCTACGGGCGCGCGGTCTTGAACGTCGGCGACACGACCTCGGCCTCGGGCGTCTACTTAGCCGACTTGCCGACGACGTTGAGGTCCTTCACGAACACCCAGGGCAGGCGGTAGGTGCCGTAGACCGGCTCGACCTCCTTGCTCAGCCCGAGCAGGTGCTTCGCGCCGAGGACGTCGTAGACGTTGCCGGCGAGGGAGACGTCCTTGACCCGGCCCACGACCTGGCCGTGCTCGATCAGGAACGCAACGTCGACCGGGTTGCTGAAGTTCCCGGGGAGGGTGTTGCCCTGGCCCATGCCGATCACCGAGTGCACGAGGAGCCCGTAGTCGATCCCGGCGAGGAGCTCGGCCTGGGGGGTCTCGCCGCCGGACACGAGCACGTTGGTGTAGCCAGGCGAGGGCTGGCCCAGGGCGCCGCCGCGCTGGGCGTTGCCGGTGGGCTGCTGGCCCGTGCGCTGCGCGGTGTCGAGGTCGTGCACGAAGCCGCGCAGGACCCCTCCCTCGATCAGCGGGGTCCGCTGACGCGGGGTGCCCTCGTCGTCGTAGGCCGCGGAGCCGAGGGCGCCGGGCAGGCGCCCGTCGTCGACCAGCGAGACCCGCGGGTCGAGCACCTGCTCGCCGAGGCGCTCGCGCAGGGGCGAGGTGCCGAGCATGACCGTGGTCCCGTTGAGGGCTTGCAGCAGCGGGCGCCAGAGGAGCAGGCTGCCCTCGGGGGTGAACACCACCGGCACCTTGCCAGGGCGGAACTCCACCGTGCGCTCGGCCCAGCGCAGGCGCTGGGAGAGCCGCTCGACCACGGCCTCGGGGTCGACGCCGTCGACCGCCGGCGCGCCGGCGTAGACGAAGTCGAGCAGCACGTCTTCGTCGCGGGTGCGGTTGGCCTCGACCGAGATCGAGAAGCCGGTGTAGCGCTCCTCGAAGCCAGCGCCCGCGCTGTTGGCCAGGCTGTGCTGCCCTTTGCTGCGGCGGACCTTGCCCTCGAACACGACGTCGGGGTGCCGGGCGCGGAGCGCGCCGAAGACCTTGGCGCCGATCTCGCCGAGCTGAGGGACGCCGAGGGCGCCCGTGGCCTCGTCGAACAAGCCGGGCACCGGCGCGGCTTCGGCGGGCGGGGGGAACACGAGCTGGCTCGGGTCGCCGACCTCGAGCGAGTCGAGCACGTTCTGCCGCAGCTGCAGACGCGCCGCCTGGGAGGTGTCGCGGGTCCCGCTGAACCCGAGCTTCCCGCCCTTGATCGCGCGCACGCCGACCCCGGAGGTCTCGCGCACGGTCGCGCCCTTGACCTGCCCGGCGACGAAGCGCACCTCGCAGGCGTCGGCCGAGGACGCGAAGGCCTCGCCCTGATCCACGTCCTTGAACTCCGCGAGCACGGCGTCGGCGCTCATGCCTCACCTCCGATCACCACGTTCTCGATGCGCACGTGCGGGCTGCCCATGCCCACGGGCATGGACTGCCCCTCCTTGCCGCAGCGCCCGGCGTTGTCCCAGGCGAAGTCGTCGCCCACGGCGGACACGTTCTGCAGCGTCTCGAACAGGTTCCCCGCGAGCACGACGTCGCGCACGGGCTCGGCGATCTTGCCCTTGCGGATCATGTAGGCGTAGGCGCTCGAGAACGAGAAGGTCCCCAGGCAGGTCTGGCCGCCGCGCGACTTGAGCGCGTAGACCCCGAGCTCGATGTCCGAGATCATGTCGTCGAAGGAGGTCTCACCGGCCTCGATGAAGGTGTTGCGCATGCGCACCAGCGGAGAGTGGTTGTAGTCCTGGGCGCGGGCGTTGCCGGTGGGCTCTTCCTTGAGCCGGCCCGCGGTCTCCCGCGAGTGCAGGCGCCCCACGAGCACGCCGTCGTGCACGAGCTGGGTGCGCTTCATGGGCACGCCCTCGTCGTCGAAGGCGTGGGTCCCAGGCAGGTCGCCCTCGGGGTCGGCCACGCCGCTGTCGGCGATGTTCAGGATCGGGCGCCCGAAGCGTCGGCCCATGCGCATGGCGGCCTGGGCGTCGGCGTTCTCGGCGACGAAGTCGGCCTCGGACAGGTGCCCGAAGGCCTCGTGCACGAAGACCCCGGCCAAGGAGGGGTTGATCACCACCGGGTAGCAGCCGCCCTTGACCGGCTTGGCGTCGAGCTGCTCGCGGGCCCGCTGGGCCGCCGTGCGCGCCATGGCTTCCTGCCCGCGGCACACCTCGAAGCCGCGGTTCGCGCTGGTGCGCGCCTCGCTGCCCATTTGCACGTCGTCGCCGCGCACCGCCTCGGCGATCGCGTAGAGGTCGATCAGCGGGCGCTCCTCGACGATCCAGGTGCCCTGGGAGTTGCCGTAGTAGACGGTCTGCATGCGGTCCTGGTAGATCGCGCGGGTCGACTTCACGCTGGGGTCGGTCTCGAGCATGATCGCGTTGAGCCCGCGCACGAGGTCGACCTTCTCGCGCAGGGGCACCTGGCGGAAGTCTTCCCCGAGCTGGGCGCGCGAGATCGACTCGACCGGCGCGACCTCGGCCAGGGTGACCGCCTCGCCCGGGATCGCGCGGGCGCAGGCGAAGGCCTCGGCGACCTTGCGCTCGAGCTGGTCGAGGTCGTTGAAGGTCGCCGTCCCCCACCCGCCGCCCGGCGCCAAGCAGCGCACGAAGCCGCCGCGGTCGAGGACCGCGCGCGCGGCCTCGAGGCGCTCGCCGCGGAACACGACGCGGGTCCCCGAGGTCTCTTCGATCCGGATCTCGGTGTAGGGCGCCGGGCTCGCCTGGAGCGCGCGCGCGATTCGATCGCGGTAGTTGCCCGCGGTGTCCTGGCTCATGAGCGTCCTTCCTGGGCCGACTGAACCCGCGCCCGCCGGGGGCGTCTGGTAGAGTGGTTCGTAGATCTGCCCGTGGAGCCATTCTAGTGACTCGTGCCCGTCGCGCTGCCCCTCGCGCCCTGAGCTTCGTGCTCGCCCTGTTCGTCCTCGTCCAGTCCGGCTGCGCGGCGCTGCCCGGCCTCATGACCGGAGCCTTCACGGGCGCGGTCGACGCGCCGGCCCAGGTCTATCGTTACCACCGGGGCGAGTTCGACCGGCACCCCGAATACTGGGTGTTCAACCTCCTGCTCTTCGTCCCCTTGGGGATCGCGGCCGGCCCGATCGCCGGGTTCGGCAAGGGCATGGGAACCGACGTCGAATGGCTCCTCGACCACGTGACCTACCAGAAGGCGTTCACGACCTACCGCGACGAGAGCCTTTGGCGCCCCTACACGATCCACTGGTAGCGCGGTAAGAGACGGCTCGTTTGGCGCTTAGACCGAGTGTCGCCAATTTGCGCCGGTCGCCGAACAACGTTCACTGTGCCCATGGTGCGTGGGAAATAATTTCACACTCGCCCGACACTCTGCCCTCGCCGGCTGCTAGAGTCGAGGGTGGAGGGCGCGCCGATGCCAAGCTCGGATCCGGATCGTCGCAAGAGCGGACGCCACAAGTCGGATCGCAGGCGGCTGATCGAGTCGGAGGAGACCGAGCCCTTGCCCCTCCCCGAGGACCTCGCGGCCTTCGCCAAGGACCCCCTCGACGCCAAGCGCAAGCTCCTGGCCCGGGACGCCGACGCTGCGCGTCGTAAGGGCTTCCAGAAGAAGCCGATGCGCCCCGAGAAGCTCAACCAGCCGATCACGAACATGCGCCCGGCGAACACTCAGCTCGAGACCCGTCGGCTGGCGCGGCTGCTGGACATCAACAAGGCGATCAACCGCGAGCACGACCTCGGCCCGCTGCTCGACCGGATCATGGACGCGGCGATCGAGCTCAGCAACGCGCGCCGCGGCTTCCTCGTGCTCTGGGACCGGGGCGAAATGCAGGTCGCCCGCGCGCGGAACATCGGCAAGGGCACGATCTCGAGCCCCGAGGCCGCGATCAGCCGGCACTTGATCAAGGAGGCCCTCGATCGGCGCGAGACGGTGATCACCGCCCAGGCCGCCGAGGAGCGCGACAAGTATGCCTCGGCCACCGGGCTCGACCTCAAGAGCGTGATGGTCTCGCCGCTGATGCAAGCCGGCCGGGTGATGGGCGCGATCTACCTCGACGAGCCCGAGAAGGTCGGCGTGTTCCAGGACGACGACGTCGCGACGGTCGAGGCCTTCTGCGACCAGGCCGCGATCGCGCTGCTCAACGCGCGCGCGATGAACGAGCTCAAGACCCGCATGGAGTCGCAGCGCCTCCGCCTGCGCCGGGTCGAGGCCGAGGTCCGCCGGCGCGACGAAGACGAGGTCCGCCGCTTCGGCAACCTCGTGACCCACTCGCCCAAGCTCAAGCGCGTGTTCGACCTCCTGGCCCGCGTCGCCGAGACGCCGTTCCCGGTGATCGTGCAGGGCGAGAGCGGCACCGGCAAGGAGCTGCTCGCCAAGGCGATCCACTACTCGAGCCTGCGCAAGGACCAGCCGTTCATCGCGATGAACTGCGCTGCGGTGCCCGAGACCCTGCTCGACAGCGAGCTCTTCGGCTACCAGGCGGGCGCCTTCACCGGCGCCGTCCGCGGGCACAAGGGCCTGTTCGAGCAGGCCGACAAGGGCAGCCTGTTCCTCGACGAGATCGAGGAGATGAGCCCGGCCATGCAGGGCAAGCTCTTGCGCGTGCTGCAGGAGAGCGAGGTCCGCCGCGTGGGCGGCAAGTCGACGGTCAAGATCGACGTGCGCGTGATCGCCGCGACCAACGTGGACATTCAGGAGATGGTCAACAACGGCGACTTCCGCCGCGACCTCTACTACCGCCTGAACGTGATCCCGGTCGTGATCCCTCCGCTGCGCGAGCGCCGCGAGGACCTGCCCACGATCATCAACGACCTCCTGGCGCGGCTCGTCGAACCCGGCCAGGAGCTGCCCGTGCTCGAGGACGAGGCCTTCGACGCGATCATGCGCTACGACTTCCCGGGCAACGTGCGCGAGCTCGAGAACGAGCTCAAGCGCCTGCAGGCCCTCGGGGTGCAGCAGATTCGCAAGGCCGACCTCTCGGACAAGATCCGCTACCCCGAATCGGCGGCTGGCGGCGGCGGCGGCGGCGGCGGCGGCGAGGCCCACGCGGGGCTGCCGACGCTGAACATCAAGGACCTCGAGCGCCTGACCATCGCGCGCGCCCTCGCCGAGTCCAAGGGCAACAAGACCCACGCCGCCAAGGTGCTCGGGCTCTCCCGGCGCGGGCTGCTGAAGAAGCTCGAGCGCTACCGCGCCGACGGGATCGACCTCGGCGACGAAGACATCGACGACTAGCCCGCCGCGCCCCTACCAGCCGAGGCGCTTGGCCAGCGCGCGCGCCGCGCTGCGCGGGCCCTCGCCGGGGTCGAGCGCGACGAAGGCCAGCCGGTTGCGGTAGACCCCCGGCGGGAGCCAGGTCGCGAGCGGCGCCGCGCTGAAGCGCGCGCTCCCCGGGTCGTAGGTCAGCACCAGGCGATCCTTCACCCGCCGCGCGGTCACCGAGTTGGCGAGCACGCCCAGCGGCCCGGCGCGCACGCGGTCGCAGCTCGCGGCGCCCCTCCAGTCGGGCGCCAGGACCAGGATCGGATCGCGCGGCCCCGGGAGCACGATCCACTCCAGGTCGTCGCCGACCGCGCTCGCGACCCGCCCTCGGCTGGCGATCCGGACCATGCGCGCGCTCTCGGCGTCGAACACGAGCAGCTCGTCATCGGCGGCGCCCTCGGGGGTGGGCAGCCACTGGGCCCCGCCGCCGAGGCCCAGGTTCAGCGGCTCGGAGCCGGGGTTCACGAGCTCGATCCGGCAGCCGACGAGCTGCTCGACGGGGAGCCAGCGCCCGACCCGGGTCGTGCCCTCGACCGCGACCCAGCCCGCCTCGAGGTCGGCGACGACGACCACGCTCCCGCTGAGGTCCTCGGGCGCGGGGCCGCTCCCGAACAAGGCGGGGCCCGCCCCGCGGAGCACCTGCCCGCGCATGAACTCGGCGCGCAACCAGCCGCGGCTCCAGCCCTCCGCGTAGGACGCCTTCGCGAGGCCCGTGAGCTCGAGCCCGTAGCCGTTGAGGTCGCGGGCGTAGAGGAAGCCGTCGGTCGCCCCGCGCTGCACCCGCCAGCAAGGCTCGACGAGCAGGGTCTGCTTGCGCAGCTCGAGCTGCACCCGGGGCCGCAGCAGGCTCTGCAGCACGCGCACCCGGCGCCCGCGCGCCTCGAGCACGCCGTCGCGGCGCACGACCCTGCCGCGGTCGAGCAGCACCGGGGGGCAGGAGAGCACGGGCGCCACCGAGGCGTCGAGCTCCGCCAGCGGCCGCGGCCCCACACCGCTCGGGCGCATGGCGATCAAGGCCAGCGCCGCGATCGCGGCCCCGACCGCTGCGGGCACGCGCATGCGGGCCAGCGGCAGCTCCTCCTGATCCTGAGCGTCCAGCCGGCTCCGGCTCAAGGAGCGCGCGGACCAGCGCAGCGCGACCCCGCAGAGCGCGCCCAGGGGGGCCAGGATCAGGAAGCTCGTGGGGAAGCACAGGAGCCCGACCGCGGCGCCGCCCAAGGCCGCGCCGACCAGGACGCCGGTCCAGCGCGGGGTGCTCGCGGGGGCGTCGAAGGGGGTGAAGCAGGCCACCAGCGCGACCACGGCGAAGAACGCCGGCGTGAGCCCGCAGGCCCACCACGCCAGCTGGCCGGGGCCGACCTGGGCGAGCACGAACAGCCCCCCGACGCCGCCCACCCCCAGGCAAGC
>JAGQRJ010000432.1 GCA_020425635.1 Planctomycetota bacterium
CCATGGCCCCCGGGGCCTTCGACGGCTTCGAGTCGCGCTACCTGGAGCTGCTCGCAGCGCTGGCGGGGGCTGCGCTGCGGGTCTCCGAGCTGCTCGAGACCCTCGAGCGCGACGCCGCGCAGCACGGACTCGTGGCCCGTGACCTCATGCAGGAGGCCCAGGAGCGCCGCGGGGGTCACCTGGTCGGCAAGAGCCAGCTCATGGCCCAGCTCCGCGAGGAGGTGCGCTTGGTCGCGGGGTCGGACATGAACGTGCTGATCACGGGGGAGACCGGGGTCGGGAAGGAGCTGGTCGCGCGGGGGGTGCACGCGGCTTCGGGGCGCAGAGACCAGCCCTTGATCTACGTCAACTGCGCGGCGCTGCCCGAGTCGGTGGCCGAGAGCGAGCTCTTCGGGCACGCGCGAGGCGCCTTCACGGGCGCGACGACGGCGCGGGCCGGGAAGTTCCAGGTGGCAGACCACGGGACGCTGTTCTTGGACGAGATCGGGGAGCTGCCCCTCACCGTTCAGCCGCTCCTGCTCCGGGCCCTCCAGGAGGGCGAGATCCAAGCGGTGGGGGCCGACGAGCTGCGGCACGTCGACGTCCGCGTGGTCGCCGCCACCAATCGGGACTTGGCGCGCGAGGTCGAGGCCGGGCGCTTTCGTCGCGACCTGTTCCACCGCCTCGACGTCTATCAGATCCACGTGCCCGCCCTGCGTGAGCGGCGCGAGGACGTGCCGGTCCTGGCCGGGCTGTTCTGCGACCTCGCGCGTCGGGGGCTGGGGCTCGGGCCTGTGCGCATTCGGCCCGACGCCCTCGCCCTCCTAGAGGTCGCTCCTTGGCCTGGAAACGTCAGGGAGCTCGAGAACGCGATCTCGCGCGCCGTGCTGCGCGCCTCCGCGGGGGTGGAGCGCGGGGAGCCGGTGGTCGTGACCGCAGAGCACCTGACCCTCGCCACGGATCAGCCTCCGAGCGCTGCGCGTGGCGAGGCGGGCGCCCGGGCGGTGGCGCGGCTCTCGGAGGGGCAGACCTTGCGCCAGGCGCTCGACGACCACGCGCGGCGCCTGATCGGGGCCGCAGTCGACGCGGCGGGGGGGAATTGGGCTGCGGCCGCGCGGGCCCTCGGGGTCCAGCGCAGCAACCTGCACCGCACCGCCGCGAGGCTCGGGTTGCGAGGCGAGTCCGCTACTCCAGGTCCGCGAGCAGGGCGTCGCGGGCGGCGGTGATTCGCTTGAACTTCGCGTGGGCCAGGGCCTGAAACGAGGCGTCGAGGCCGGCGAACTTGTCGGGGTGGTATTGCTTCGCCAGCTCGCGGAACGCGCGCTCGACCGTCGCGCGGTCGGCCGTGATCGCCACGCCCAGGACCTCGTAGTGCGACTCCACCTCGTCCGTGGCGGGCTCGGCGTCGAGGGGCGGCTCGCCCTCGCCGGGCTCGGTGGGTTCCTCCTCGGGGGCCTGCGAGGGCTCGGGGGCCGGGGGCGGCGCGGACTTGCGGCGGCGGCGGGTCGGCGCCCGGCTGAGGGGGATCGCCTGACCCTCGCGCACGAGCTCGTCGGCGTAGGGGCCGTGGAACCACGCCTTGCGCCCGGGGCGGCGCTTGGCGTAGTCGCGCTTGGCCTCGAGCCCCAGGCGCTGCTCGCTGCTGAAGGTCGCCCACAGGGCCTCGGCGAAGGGCACGATCGGCGGGGGCGCGGCCATGAGGAACCCCGCGCGGTTGCGCTCGACGTGGGAGGGGCGCCGGCAGGCCGTGCAGCGGTAGAGGAAGAACGGGCCCCCGTCGCGGACGCGCCGGGGCATGAGGGTCCCGTCGCGCTCGATCCCCTCGCGCTGAAAGGGCACGCCGCAGAACCAACACTCGAGATCGATATCGGCCGTGCGGATACCCTCCCCGCGCCTTACGATACGGGCTGAACGCCTGCTGCCCAGCGGGTGTCGGAGCAGGAGCCACGTGGACGACCCGGGCGTCGAGCACTACGGGAAGGTGATCAAGTTCCCCGCGCGCGGGCGCTTGATCGTGACCACCGACCTGCACGGGAACCTCGGCGACTTCGAGCGCCTGGTCGCCGCGTTTCGCGAAGCCCTCGAGGAGGAGTCGGGGGAGGCGTATTTCCTCTCCTCGGGCGACCTCGTCCACGGGCCCTGCTACTCCAAGGCCCGCTGGCCCGAGCACCTCGGCGACTACTACCCGGACCAGAGCGTCGAGCTGCTCGAGGCCTTCGTCGCCTTGCAGGAGGAGTTCCCCGGGCGGGTCTACTCCCTGATTGGAAACCACGAGCACAGCCATATCGGCGGCCCGCACGTGCGCAAGTTCCACAAGAAGGACCCGACCGAGACCGAGTTCCTCGAGGCGTCCTTGGGCCCCGAGCGCACCGAGTGGGCCAAGGAGCTGTTCCGCGGCTTCCCGATCGCGGCGGTCGCCGGGCGCGGGGTGGTGGTCACCCACGGCGCGCCCCGGGTGGTCGAGGCCTCCTTCGCCGAGATCTGCTCGGTGGAGTATGGCGGGCACGAGGCGAAGACGATCCGCGACATGATCAGCGAGCCGATCCTCGGCGAGCTGTTCTGGTGCCGCTCCGCGGGCGCGCTGGTCGTGCGCCGCTTCCTCAAGCGCATGCAGCTCGGCGACCAGCCGAACCACGTCGTGGTCTTCGGGCACGACCCCGTGCGCCGGGGCTACCTGCGCGAGGGCGACGAGCAGCTCTGCTTCTCGACCTCCTTCGGCCTGCGCAACTCGCGCAAGGTCTACCTCGACCTCGACCTGACCCGGGAGTACCGCTCCGTGCGGCACATTCGCTACGGCGTCGACCTGCTCCCGCTCTACCCCGAGTCGGCCTCGCGCAAGGCGACCAACGCGCTCAGCGGCGCCAGCCAGAGCAGCGTCAGCCAGGACGGCTCGCTCTAGCCCGCGGCTCCGTCTCCCTCCGCGTCGCTGCCTTGCTCCTCGAAGCTGAGCACGTGCACGATCGCGTTGAGGCTGAGCTGCGTCTCGCTGGGGACCCTGGCCTGCGGAAACACGCGGCGGTATTCGTCTTCGAGCTGAGCGCGAATGCAGCGCAGGAGCTTGGCCCCGACCCGCGCCCCCAGGCGGCTGGCGGCGCGGACCTCGGCCGCGGGGCTGGGGGCCTCGAGCAAGCCCGAGCTGGCCAGGCGCCGCCCGATCTCGCGGTCGGAGCGGGGCCCCAGCGCGGGGTCGGTGGGCCACTTGAGCTGGAGGTATTCGCGCTCGGCCTCGGGGAGCTCGCCCTGGAGCAGGGCGCGACGCGCCGTCTCGACCGCGGCCCGCACCCGGCCGCGGAGCTGGTCGGCCTCCTCGTGGACCAGGCGCCAGGCGGGGTCGTCGTCCGCCGGGCCGGGGAGCGCCTCGGCGGGCAGGGGGAGCTCCTTGCCCGGGGCCAGGCGGCGGCGGCAGTGGTAGTCGAAGGCGCGGGCCACGTAGCTGCGGAAGCGCGCGCCGCGGCGGAAGTTGGCGAGCAGCCCGCCCGACTCCGCCAGGCAGGCCTCCGCGAGGAACTCGTGGGCGAGCGCGTCGGCGGCCTCGGGCGAGCAGCGAAAGCGCGCGCGGGCCAGCGCGCGCAGGCCGGCCACGTAGCGCTTGTAGAAGCTCGCGTAGCCGAACTCCGTCCAGTCGGTGAATTGCGTCGGTGGTAAGCTGCTCACGTCGGGGGTCGTCTCGAAGCCCCGAGCAGCGTAGGGCGAGCGGGCCGGGCGCACAACGCTCGCGACCCAGGGGAGCGCGCGGACGGGTGCCAAACTGGGAGCAGCTCCTCGGGCAGATCGACGACGCGCCGCCCCCGGACGTGCCCGGCTATCGCGTCGAGCGCTTGATCAGCGAGCGCGGGCAGGGCGCCGTGTTTCTGGCGCGCGCCGCGGACGGGCGACGGGTCGCGATCAAGCGCTGGAAGCTGCCGACGTCGCGCGCCGCGCGCGAGGTCCGCGCGCTCCAGCGCCTCGACCACCCCGGCGTCGTGCGCGTGCTCGAGGGCGCGGTCGACCGGGGCAGCGGGCTGCCGTGCGTGGTCATGGACTACGTCGACGCGCCCACGCTCCTGGCCGCAGGGCGGCGCCTGCCCGCGGAGCGGGCCGCGGCGATCCTGGCGCAGGTCGCGCGGGCCCTGGCCTACGTGCACGGCGCGGGGCTCGTGCACCGTGACGTCAAGCCGGGCAACGTCCTCGTGCGCCCCGACGGGGCCGCGGTCCTCGTCGACTTCGGGGTGGTCAAGGAGCAGGCCGAGCCCTCCCTGCCCGAGGTCACCGCCACCGGGGGCCGGGCGCTGGGGACCCGACCCTACATGGCGCCCGAGCAGCTCGGCCTCGTGGAGGCCCCGGTCGGCCCGCGCGCGGACGTCTACGCCCTGGGGGTCACCCTCTACCAGTGCCTGACCGGCGCGCTGCCCTTCGACTCCGACGCCGCCTTCGAGCGCCGCGAGCGCGACCCGTGGCGGGC
>JAGQRJ010000060.1 GCA_020425635.1 Planctomycetota bacterium
CGCACCAGCCCGGGGTGCGCGACCGCCTGCAGGCGCTCGAACTCCAGCCGCAGCAAGCCCGCCCCGCTGGGGTCGCGCAGGACCTTGAGCGCCAGCGCCGCGTCGGGCCGCTCGGGGTCGCGCACGGCGTAGACCGCCCCCTGAGCCCCCTCCCCGAGGGTCTCGAGCACCTCGAACCGTCCTGCTACCCGCCGCGCCGTCACCGCAGCAGCGTAGCCCAGCCGCCGGCGGGGTGCCCGGAGGCGCGTCGAGCCAGGGCAGGCTTGTGCGCGCGCCAGCGTCGCGTCGAATGGACGGCGAGAAGCCGGCCTGAAGGCCCAGGGAGCCGAGTTGAAAGCCTGGAGACTGCACCGCCCCGGAGGCCCTGAAGCGTTCGTCCTCGAAGACCTCGCGCGACCCGAGCCCGACGAGACCCGGGCGCTGATTCGGGTGCGGGCGTTCGGGCTCAACCGCTCCGAGTGGTTCACCCGGATCGGCGAGTCGCCGACGGTGAGGCTCCCCCGGGTGCTGGGGATCGAGTGCGTCGGAACCGTCGTCGCTGCGCCAGGCGGGCAGTTCGCGCCCGGTCAGCGCGTGTGCGCGCTCATGGGCGGCATGGGCCGCGAGTTCGACGGGTCCTACGCCGAGTACACCTGCGTCCCGGTCACGAGCGTGTTCCCCGTCGACACGGGCCTCTCCTGGGAGGCGCTGGGCGCGCTGCCGGAAATGCTCCAAACCTGCCACGGGTCCTTGCACACCGGCCTGGGCGTGCAGCCGAAGGAGACCTTGCTGATTCGCGGCGGGACGTCTTCGATCGGGCTGACGACCTTGGCGCTGGCGAAGCGCTTCGGCCTGCGGGTGCTCTCCACCTCGCGCACCGCGGCGAAGGCGGAGGTGCTCGAGCGCGCGGGGGCCGACGCGGTCCTCGTGGACGACGGCGCGCTGGCCGCCAAGGTCCACGCGCTGTGCCCGGGCGGTGTGGACCGGCTGCTGGAGCTCATAGGCGCCACCACGCTGCTCGACTCCCTGCGGTGCGTCCGCCCCGGGGGCGTGGTCTGCATGACGGGGATCCTGGGGGGCGCGTGGGAGCTGCCGTCGTTTCGGCCCATGGAGCAGATCCCGACGGGGGTCCGCCTGAGCTCCTACTCCGGCGGCGCCAGCGACCTCTCGCCCGAGGACCTGCAGCGCTACGTGTCCCTGGTCGAGGCGGGTGAGCTCACGATCCAGACGGGCCCGGTGTGGTCGTTCGATCAACTGCCAGCCGCCCACCAGGCCATGGACGAGAACCGCGCCAACGGAAAAATGGTGGTCGTCGTCGGATAGGACCCGGCGCGAGCCGCCTCGGGGGCTGGCTGCGCTTGGCATGGGCCGAGTCTCCGCCTGGGGCCAGGGGCGCGCTGCTTGCTCGTCTTTGCATGGCTGCTTTGCCGCAAAGCCCGCTACACTTCGGACTATGAGTCCGCGCGCCCTCCCGACCGCAGCCGCTACGCAGCGCCAGCCCCTGCCCATGACCCCGCGCGAGGTCAAGGCGCGCGGCTGGAGCGAGGTCGACGTGGTGCTCGTCTCGGGCGACGCCTACGTCGACCACCCGAGCTACGGCACCGCGGTGGTCGGGCGCGTGCTCGAGGCCGCCGGGTATCGGGTCGCGATCCTCGCGCAGCCCAACTGGAAGTCCGTCGATCCCTGGCGCACCTTCGGGCGCCCGCGCCTGTTCTTCGGCGTCGGCGCCGGAAACATGGACTCCATGATCAACCACTACACGGCCAACCGGAAGGTGCGCAACGACGACGCCTACAGCCCGGGGGGTCGGATCGGGCTGCGCCCCGACCGGGCGACCCTGGCCTACGCCCAGCGCTGCCGCGAGGCCTACAAGGGCGTGCCCGTGATCGCGGGGGCCGTCGAGGCCTCGCTGCGCCGGCTCGCGCACTACGACTACTGGAGCGACAAGGTCCGCGGCTCGATCCTGCTCGACGCCAAGGCCGACCTGATCGTCTACGGCATGGCCGAGAGCACGATCGTCGAGATCGCGCGCCGGCTCGAGCGGGGCGCCGGGCTCGAGGAGCTGCGCGACCTGCGCGGGCTGACCTACGCCCTCGGCGCCAAGGAGCCCGTGCCCGCGGGCGACGACGTGGAGGTCCTGCCGAGCTTCGAGGAGGTCAAGCAGGACAAACGCGCCTTCGCCCGCGCGACCAAGCTCCTGCACCTCAACTCGAACCCCCACAACGCCAAGACCCTCGTCCAGCTGCACGGGCGGCGCGCGGTGGTGTGCACCCCGCCGGCGCTGCCGCTGAGCACCGCCGAGCTCGACCGCGTGCACGAGCTGCCCTACACCCGCCGCCCGCACCCCGCCTACAAGGAGCCGATCCCGGCCTACGAGGTGATCAAGCACTCGGTCGCGATCATGCGCGGCTGCTTCGGGGGCTGCACCTTCTGCTCGATCACCACCCACCAGGGGCGAATCATTCAGTCGCGCTCGGAGGCCTCGGTCTTGCGCGAGCTGCGCGAGCTCAAGGACGAGCCGGGGTTCAAGGGCGTGGTCAGCGACCTCGGCGGGCCCACGGCCAACATGTACACCCTGCGCTGCAGCAAGCCCGAGGTCGAGAAGACCTGCAAGCGCTTGAGCTGCGTGCACCCCAAGATCTGCAAGCTCCTGGGCACCGACCACGGGCCCCTGGTCAGGCTGCTCGAGAAGGCGCGCAAGGAGCCCGGGATCAACAAGATCCTCGTCGCCTCGGGGGTGCGCATGGACCTCGCCGCGCGCTCGCCGGAGTACCTCGAGGCCATGGCGGCGCACCACGTCGGCGGACGGCTGAAGGTCGCCCCCGAGCACGCGAGCGACGACGTGCTGCAGAAGATGAAGAAGCCCTCGATCGCGTCGTTCACCGAGTTCAGCGACGCCTTCCACGCGGCCTCGGCGCGCGCCGGCAAGAACCAGCAGCTCGTGCCCTACTTCATTGCCAGCCACCCCGGCTCGGGGATCGAGGAAATGATCGAGCTCGCGCTCTACCTCAAGCGCAACGGCTACCGCCCCGACCAGGTCCAGGACTTCATTCCCGCGCCCCTGGATATCGCGACGGCGATGTACTACACGGGCCTCGACCCGATCAGCATGCAGCCGGTGAAGATCGCGCGCGGCATGCGCGATCGGCGCCTGCAGCGCGCGCTCATGCAGTTCTTCAAGCCCGCGAACTACTTCCTCGTGCGCGAGGCGCTGCGCAACGCCGGGCGCACCGACCTGATCGGCGACGGCTGCGACGCGCTGATCCCGGCCCAGCCGCCGCGCGAGGCCCTCGAGGCCCGGCGCCGGAGGGCCCAGGACGAGGCGACCTACGTCCACGACCCCACGCGCAAGAAGGGCGATCGCCGCCAGGACGATCGCCGCGCGCGGAAGGGGAACCGGGGCTACCGGCCGGGACGCGGACGGGCCCGTTCTGAGTCGAATTGAGAGACGCAAACGGGCCCAATATCGACGTCCTTTGCTTCAAGTCCTCTGCTAGCTGAGACTTGAGCCCTCGACCCCGTCTCCAAGACATCGCCTCCTAAGTTCTTTTCATAGGCGCCTCAGGCCTCTCCAGGGGATTGGCCTGGGCTGTGCTCTACGTGGGCCTGAGAGCCCCCCTCAGGGGGGGAAGAGAAGCGAAGCCCACGTGGCGAGGAGGGATTCATGCACCGTTCTGCGGTAGCGGTCTGCATTGTCAGCTTGTGCCTGTCGACGGCCTTCGCCGGCGGCGAGAAGGTCTCGGGCGCGATCACGGGCGACGGCGTCGCCCTGCGCGCCGGCCCCGGCACCAACCACCCCGTCATGAAGCGCCTCAACAAGGGCGACTCGGTGACCGTGCTCGGCCAGGAGGGCGAGTGGGTCAAGGTCGCCGCCCGCGCCTTCGTCGGACGCAAGTACGTCGAGAAGATCAACGCGACCCAAGGGCGCGTGACCTCCTCCGGCCTCTACGTGCGCAGCCAACCCAACATGGACAAGACGTCGCAGGTGCGCACCGTCGGCCGCAACCACGTGTTCGAGGTGGTCGGCGTGCGCGGCGCCTGGCTCGAGGTCGCGACCCACGCCTACGTGCACCAAAACTACGTGCAGCAGGTGATCGAGCTCGACGAGATCGTCGTCACCGCGCCCGCGCCCAACACGCCCCCGCCGGCCCCCGTGCTCGAGGTCGAGCCCCTGCAGCCGCTCGAGCTCGAGCCCCTCCAGCTCGACCCGATCGAGGTCCCGGCCCCCGTGATCCAGATCGACCCCCCGGTGATCGACCTCCCGAGCGTGACCGAGGGCGACCCCGTCCCGGCCGCCACCGAGGAGGCGCCCGAGCTCGACCCCGCGGTCCTGCCCCCCACCCTCGAGGGTGACCCCGTCCCCCCCTCCCACGAGGCCGAGGTCCTCCAGGAGCTCGACGGCGAGCTGACCGAGGGCGACCTGCAAGCGGGCAACCCGCTCGAGCCCACCGAGGTCCTGGGCGAGGAAGAGCTCGACCTGCAGGCGGGCGACCCGCTCGAGGCGATCGACGCCGACGCGCCCCCGGTCGACCTGACCGACGAGGTGGTGACCGAGGAGCCGGCCGACATGACCCCCGAGCTCGAGGAGCAGATCCTGCAGGACCTGCTGACCTTGCCCCTCGACGACGCCTACGAGCTCCACGGCGAAGACAACCCCAACTTCCAGGACCGCGCCGAGTTCGACAGCGCGGTGCAAGAGCTGCGCGAGCTCGCCACCGAGGAGGCGCTGCCCGCCCACGAGATCGACGGCACCTACCGCCTGGAGCCGGGCTTCTGGCTGGGCCGCAAGCCCGAGGTCGTGATCGAGGTCAAGCAAGCCCAGTCGGGCGGCAACGACTTCGTGGTCCTGCACAAGGTCTACGACCGCAAGAAGCAAAAGGTCGAGGGGCAGAAGGACAAGCAGGTCGTGAGCGTGCTGCGCTACACCGACCAGGCGATCGGCACCTGGAACCCCGAGAAGCGCCGCCTCGAGGTCGAGTTCCCCGCCACCGCGGGCGCCGCCGGCCGCCTGAGCGGCGCCGACGACTCGCGGATCCGCGGGCGCTACACGATCCACACCACCGGCGAGATCCGCGGGACCTACAAGCGCGAGAACCGCGACTTCGACAACCGCTGGGAGAACGAGTGGACCTGCAGCAGCAAGGGCTGGCGTGACGGCTCGATCGTCTCGGTCGGCGGCTACTACGAGCTGAAGCCGAGCTGGTATGCCTTCGGCTACAAGCCCACCGTCAAGGTCTGGCTCGACCCGCAGGCCGACGGGACCTTCGCCGTGCGCCGCGAGGTGCACGAGAAGGACGGCCGGATCCTCGCCTGCGAGGGCGTGGGCCAGCTCGACGCCAAGGACGACCGCGAGGTCGTGGTCGACTTCGGCAGCCAGCACCCCCCGATCCGCTACGAGGTCAGCAACGACGGCCGGATCTCGTCGCGCTACTCGATCCCCACCAGCCACAGCTACAGCGCCCTGCGCAGCGTCGACCGCCGCGGCGAGAGCCGCTCGGAGCGCGGCTTCCGCGACGGGATCGAGATCGACAAGTTCCCCACCGGCCTGCGCGTGGCCTGGGCCAAGACCAAGGTGCTCTTCGTCAAGGGCGGCAAGGCCGTGGGCCGCTTCGGCAAAATGGTCGGCACCAAGACCTGGGGCGCGACCAAGTGGACCGCCCGCAAGGTCTGGGGCGCCACCAAGTGGACCGCCGGCAAGGTCTGGGACGGCACCAAGTGGGTCGCCGCCCGCGTCGCCGACGGCGCCCAGTGGGTTTGGGACGGCACCCAGTGGGTCGCGGTCAAGGCCTGGGACGGCACCAAGTGGGTCGCGCTCAAGCTCTGGGACGGCACCAAGTGGGTCGGCCGCGGGATCGCCGAAGGCGGCCGCCGGGCCTGGGGAGCGACCAAGGCGGTCGGCAGCGGCTTCCGTGAGGGCGGCAAGATCCTGCTCCACGGCGTCCCGGCCGACGAGGCCGACACCGCGCCGGTCGAGCGCCTCCCGATCGACGACGACGGCAAGCCCGTGGTCGATATCGAGCTCGGCGGCGAAGAGCAGCCGGTCGAGGGCGACCCCGTCCCCGCCGTGCCCGCCGGCCGCTAAGCAGCACAGCCAGTCACACCGAACCTCGTGAACGGGCCCGCCCCTCGGCGGGTCCGTTTGCGTGTGGCTCAGCGGGCCGGCGCGCAGCCCTCCAGCTCCAGCACCCACGCCGGGTGCCCGGCGAGGGCGAGGGCGGGGAGGTCGATCCACGCCGGGCAGCGGTCGAGGACGACGGCGTCGCTCGAGGCGACCGCGCAGCTCGGCGCGGCCGCCGCGAGCGGCACGTCGGCGTCGGCCACGACCTCGGCCGTCCACGGCAGCCGCGCGCGCGCGGCCTCCTCCTCGACCCGCTGGGCGAGGCGCCCCGAGTTCGACACCGGGCGATCGAGGAACCAGCGCACGGGCACCTCGTCCCAGCCCTCCCCGCGGAAGGCCGCGACGAGCGCCGCCAGGGCCGCGTCGGTCGTCTGGTTCAGGCGGTAGGTGCCGTGCACCCCGGAGAGGTCGCGCAAGGCGCCGTCGATCCCGCGCAAGAGCACCCCGCCGCGCAGGCCGGTCTCGACCGTGATCAAGGCGTTGAAGCCGTCGACCCACACCTGCGCCGGGCGCAGCCCGGGGTTCAGGCGGCGGGCGCGCCGCTGGGTGGCGCCGGCGGCTTCGCTGGTCGCGCGGACCACCGCCAGCCGCTGGCGCTCGCGGAGCTGGTAGCGGTCGCCCACGAGCTTGATCGCGCCCGGGAGCGCGTAGCCGCGGGCGCGGAGGAAGGCGAGCTCGCCGGTCGCCCGGCGCAGCGCGTCGAGGTGCCGCGGGGCGAAGCAGCTCGGGTCGTGGGGGTGGGCGCCTCCGCCAGGCACCCGGGCGCTACAGCCCCCGCGCCAGGTGCTTCCACTTCTGGATCACGGCCTCTTCGAGGCGGCCGACGAAGAGCGGGTCGGCGGGGTCGGGCAGCTCCTCGGGCTCGAGGCTCACCGCGCCGCGGTAGACCGTGTGGAGCACGCGCGGCTGCATGGGGCTGATCCGCTCGTCCAGGACCTCGTAGACCCCGAAGCCCCAGCGCGGGTCCATGCGACTCTCGCTGAGGTCGGGAGGACAGGCTTGGATCAACCACTTCGACGGGGAGTAATGAGCCACGACGCGACCTCCATGGCCCGATTGTAAGGCTTCGCCCCAGGTGTGGGGGCCGCCGAGCCGCGCCTCGGGTCACACGTCCACACGGGGCCCGGCGAACCGAGCCCCGTGCGGTCGGTGAATGCGGGGCCTGCGGAGGCCGCAGGCCGTGAGTTCTTAGCTCGCGGCGGCGAGGAAGCGCTGCGCGATCTCGACCTGACCGAGGGCCTGGTAGGCGCGGGCGCTGAGCGTTCGACCTTCACCGGTCGCGCCGACGAGCCGCTCGGCCTTCGAGAGCGCGTTGAGCGCCTGAACCGGGTCGCTGGAGAGGCAGGCCTTGGCCTGACCAAAGAGCTTCTCGGCCAGCCATTGGTCCGCGCAGCGCACGTAGCAGGCCGCAGCGTTCTTGAGTTGCCCGTTTTGGCGGAAGGTGTCGCCTAGGGTCAGAAGATCTTGAGCGTTCTTTTTTGTCATGGTTCCTACCCCCACAGAGGAAACCGTTATGGGCTACCTTCAGCGAACAGGGTGCCAACGATCTGGCACCATATTCCACAGCACTTACGAAGAACAAGAGTGTGTCAATCTTTGATGGGTCTTAAAAAATGCATGCCTTTTCTCCTTATCCGGTAATGGGTTGGGGAAAAATTCACGCAGGCCGTTCAGGTCTTGACGGTCATCTCCACCGTCCATTCATGGGCTCGCCTAAGTCTTGACGAGCCGTTACAGTGCCCCGGCGGAGGGTCGCGTGGCAAAGAAGAGCGAAGGGGAGAAGGAGGGCCTGGCGCGGCGCCTCAAGCAGGGCGGCGGAGGCGACCCTGCGCGCGAGGCCCACTTCAAGCGCGAGCTCTCGGACCCCGAGCGCTTCCCCCTGCACCTCTCGCGCTTCGCCCAGCTCTGCCTGGTGCACCCGGTGCTCCGCGGCTTCCGCTATCCCATGCAGGCCTTCGTGGAGGAGGTCCTGGCCCGCCGGACCGCCACCCAGGGCGACCCCGCCGAGGAGGCCAAGGCCCTGCGCGAGGTGCTGATCCGCAAGCTCGCCAAGCCCGCGCTGCTCGACGCGCTGATCCGCCAGGTGCGCGCGGCGGCCCAGGCCGTGGAGCAGGACGAAGACCTGATCGCGGTGCTGGCGGGCAACGCGATCGTCACGAGCTGCATGGACGACCCCCAGCTCACCCACCCCCTGTGGAGCCTGCTCTGCGACCTCTCCCTCTCCGAGGGCATGCTCTCGGGGGCCTTCCTCGTGGGCGTGGTCCAGGCCGGGCTGGTGCCCGACGAAGAGCAGGTCGGCGCCGCCTTCGCCAAGGCGCTGGCCCAGGGCGACCTGCCCCGCGAGCTGGAGCAGCTCGGGGTCGAGCCCCTCGACGCCCAGGAGCTCGTCGACGCCTACCTCGACGAGCTCGACGCCGACGAGCCCTTCGCCATGCAGTACGACGCCGTGCTGCACCTGGCGGCGCTGAACCTGACCCTCGCCGAGCAGGTCGGCGCCCTGGTGACCCAGATCGGGATCCCCGCCGAGGTCCGCGCCCAGATCCAGGAGCTCTACACCACGGCCTACGCCGACGACGTCGACGCGCAGCTCGTCGAAGAGCTGAGCGCCTTCTTCCGCAAGCGGCTCGAGGCGCTGCGCGACGAAGAGGACGACGCCGACGAGGAGCGCGGCGACGGCGCCCCGCGCTCGGAGGACGACGACGACGGAATCGCGCTCCAGCGCCAGCGCGCGGCGATCGTGTGGGCCTCGCTGCAGGCGCTCCCCCGCGCGCAGAACGAGCTCCTGCAGTCGATCCACGTGCGCAGCCTGACCCGGGCGCGGCTGATCGCGCCGCCCCCCGAGCAGCCCTTCCTCGCCAAGCTCTGGGCCCAGCCCAGCGACCTGTTCGCGCTCGAGGAATACGAGGGCTACCTCCGCGCCACCGGCGAGGTCAACCGCGCCAAGCGCGTGTCGCGCATGCTCGACGACGTCAAGCGCGCGCGCCAGGAGGCGCGTCAGGCGCAGGGCGCCGCGCCGGAGGAGTCCGGGGCGTGAGCG
>JAGQRJ010000433.1 GCA_020425635.1 Planctomycetota bacterium
GCGGCGACCGCGCCGGCGTCCGAGCCGCTCGCCTTGCGCAGCGACTCGGCCCACACGGCCGCGTAGGCGCCGAGGAGCTTGCCGAAGGCCGGGTCGTTGGCCAGGCCTCGCCGCACGTGCTGGAGGAAGGTCGCGCCGCCGCTGCCCGCCTGGACCACCCGCGGCGCGGCCGGGGCCAGGGCCTGGTGCACCTGCGCCGGGACGTCGATCCCGCGGGCGCGCAGGCCCTCGGGGCCCACCGACCAGGTCTTGGCCGCAAACAGGCCCAGGCCTTCTGCGCGCTGGGCTACGGCCTCCAGGGGGAGGTCGCGGAAGCTCGGGAAGAGCCGCTGCAGGATCCCGGCCAGCTCGTGTTGATCGCTCACGGCTTCGAGGGTAGTCGGCACGCCGCGCCTCCGCCACCCGCTCCCAGGGGCAGAAATCACGGCGGGTTGCGCCTAAGCGGCCGCGCGTGGGCATGCTAGAACGGAGGAGGGCGATTCGCGCGGGCGCGGGGCCACTCCGGAGGACGATCCAGGCGTGTCGGAGGTAGTCGAGCCACCGCAGACTCGGGTGTCGCTCCGCGGAAGCGCGAGCACGATCAGCCTGGTCGAACTGCTCACGCTGATCGAGCAGAACGGCCACGCGGGCACGCTCAAGGTGCAGACCGCCGAGGGCCACACCTGGCTCCACTTCTACGGCAACAAGGTCTACCTGCCCAAGGCAGGCACCCGCGGCGCCGCGCGGCTGGGGGCGCTGCTCGTGCGCGGGGGCGTGCTCAGCGGCCGGCAGCTGGTCCAGGCGCTGCAGGTCCAGCGCGAGGAGGGGCACCGCGAGCGGATCGGCGAGCTGCTCGTGCGCCTGCGCCTGGTCACGCGCGAAGACATCGACCGCGTGATCCAGAACCAGTTCCAGGAGCAGATCTGCGACCTGCTGTTCGAGGAGAACTGCTACTTCGAGTTCAAGGCGGGCATGCTCCCGGTGGGCTTCCTCAACCAGCAGGGCGAGGTGCTCGCGCTCGGCTTCGACACCCGCTCGATCCTCATGGAGGCCTCGCGGCGGCAAGACGAGTGGCGCCAGATCCGACGCCAGGTCTCGTCGCCGCGCGCGATCTTTCGCCCGCTCCCGCGCTCGAACCGCGCCTGGCAGGTCGACGAGCGCGGACGCGTGCACTCGGGCGAGAAGGAGCGCGAGCCCGGCGAGGACCGGCTCGTCGCGCCCTGGCGCGCCGCGGGGGCGCTCTACGAGGAGAACCCCGTCGACGGCACGCGCACCGTGGACGAGGTCGTCTCGGGCTCCGGCGTCTCGGCCTTCCAGGCCATGGGGATCCTCGCCAACCTGCGCCACGAGGGCTGGATCCAGCCGCTCAGCGCCGAGGAGATCGAAGAGCGGGTGATCAGCTACCTGCGCGGCAACCGCCAGGGCATGGCCTTCAAGCTCTACGAGTGGGCCAACGAGGCGACCCACCTGCGCCCGACCGCCTCGCGCCTCGACAAGGTCCTGCTGCGCAAGGAGCACGTGGGCGCGCAGCGCTTCCGCACCCGCACGAGCAGCGAGCGCGCGATCCAGATCCTCTCGCGCCTGCTGCGCCGCGGCTCGCCGTTTCGCTACCTGGCCCGCGAGGGCGAGTGCGTGGTCGAGGTCTACTTCACCCCCAACTACCTGCGCCTGCACCTCCAGGGCCCGCGCCGGACTCACAGCACCCTGCGCTACCTGCGGCGGCGGCGGGCGATCGACGACGCGGGGGTCGAGGCGGCGAAGGTCCGCGCGCGGCAGCAGGGCAAGAGCCTCGACCGCACCCTGCTCGAGGACGGCTACGTCACCCGCCAGCAGTGGGTGCGCGCGATCAAGGACAAGGCCGTCTCGGGCATGTTCGGCGTGTTCGGCTGGGAGGAGCCCTTCGTCGAGGTCCAGGGCGGGGTCCTCACCCCGCCGGCGCCCGAGGAGATCAAGCAGGGGCTGGTGTGCGAGATCCCGCTCGACGCCGAGCTGCGCGCCTCGCTGCGCCGCGACCTGCTGCGCTGGAAGGTCCTGCTCCAGGCGATCCCCTCCCCCGACGTGGTCTTGCGCGTGAGCCAGAGGCGCCCCAAGGGCAGCCCGCGCCGGGCGCACGACCTCTTCGACGGGCGGCGCACCGTGGGCGAGCTGATCCGCCTGGCGCGGGTGGCGCCGCTCGAGCTGGTGCGCTTCGTCTACGAGAGCGTCGCCTCGAAGCGGGTCGAGCGGCTCAGCGACCGCGACCACTACGAGGCCGTGGAGCAGGCCTGCGCGGCGGACCACTACGACGAGGCCGTGACCTTCTGCAAGAGCGCGATCGCCTGCGGCTACGCGCCGAAGCTCTATCAGCAGCGCCTGCGCGAGCTCAGCCAGCACCTGGTCGAGACCCAGGGCGAGCAGGCCCTCGCGCGGCAGACCTTCGAGGGCGAGCTCAAGAGCTTCCCGCTCCCCGAGATCCTGCAGCTGCTCAACCAGGGCCAGCGCTCGGGCACGCTCAAGCTCAGCGACGGGGTCATGGAGAAGTCCTACTACCTCGACAAGGGCTCGCTCTACGTGCTCAAGCTCGAGGAGGAGGAGGCCGCCGACGAGGTCTACGAGCTGCTCGAGGACGACCGCACCCAGACCGGGCTGAACCTCAACGCGATCCTCAACCGCACGGGCTCGATCGACGAGAGCGAGGTCGGCGAGCTCGAGCTGGGGCGGATCAAGGAGGACGTGTTCGCCAACTTCCTCTGGGAAGAGGCGCACTTCCAGTTCCGCCACAACGTGCTCCCCAAGGAGATCCGCGAAGACTCCGACCGCTCGACCAAGCTCGCGCTGCGCCTGCAGGGGCTCTTGATCCAGGGCATGGCGGTCATGGCCGAGTGGGACGAAATGCGCGCCACGGTGCGCGGCGGCGCCGCGGTCCTGCGCTTCCGCAACAAGCAGGCCGCGGGCGCCGCGCTGCACGGCTCCCTGGGCGAGGTCGCCAAGCTCTTCAACGGGAAGCACTCGCTGCGCGAGATCGTGCACACGAGCAACGAGAACCGGCTGCGCCTCTACCGCCAGGCCCGCGACCTCCTGGCCCGCGGCGACCTGCTCCTGGCCGGGGTCAAGTCGAGCACCCAGCGGATCCCCGGGGCCAACGCCCTCGCCAGCGGGCGTGTGCCCCAGCTCTCGGGCCGGCGCCGGCGCCCCGACCTCGAGGGCACCGAGGGCGAGATCGAGCTCAGCGGGCTCGGGGACTCCATGGCGGAGGCCGACGTGTTTGGCATGGAGGACAGCGAGCTGTGAGTGGAGACGTGACGGGCCCCTTCGCGCGCTTCGTCGGGGTCGGCCTCGGCGTCGACGTGCACAGCCCCCCCGACTGGCGCGCGCTGCTCGCGAGCGACGTGCCCTGCGACTTCTTCGAGGTCTACACCCGGGGCGACCTCGCCGGGGCCGAGGCCGTGCGAGCCGCCGCCGGAGACCTGCCCCTGCTCTACCACGACGACGCCCTCGACCCGGCCTACCCCGCCCCCCCCGACCCCGCGCTGCTCGCGACCTGCGCAGCCAACATGGCCGCGGTGGGGGCGCCGTGGTGCGTGTCGGAGCTCGCGACCCGGCGGCTCGGCGAGCGCTACCTCGACTTCTTCCAGCCCATGCTGCTCACCGAGGAGGCCGCGCGCGCCTGCGCCGACAACATGCGCCGCCTCGACGAGGCCCTGCCCGGGCGGGTCGTGGCCGAGAACCCGCCCTACCAGCTCCCGGTCGGCGGCTGGCACGTGCTCGACGCCTTGGCCTGGGTCACCGACGCCGCGCAGATCCCGTGCGTGCTCGACCTCGGGCACCTGCTCTCGTTTCAGCTCTGCCGCGGGCTCGACCCGCTGACCGGGCTCGACGGGTTTCCCCTCGAGCGGATCTGGGAGCTGCACGTGGCCGGCGCGCAGATCGTGAGCGAAGACGGGGTCGCGCTCTACCACGACGCCCACGGCGCGGCGGAGATCCCGCCCGCGCTGATCGACATGCTGGCCGAGGTCGCCCCCCGCTGCCCCCAGCTGCGCGCGATCACGATCGAGATCGAAGACGCCGACCTCGAGCGCACCGCGCGCCAGGTCGCCCAGACCCGGGGCGCGGTGCAGGGCCTGCTCGACGCCCGAGGCGCCCGGTGAGCCTGCTCGAGGCCATGCAGGCGCTCGAGCGCGTGCGCCGCCGGCCGGAAGACCTCGCCCGCGAGGCCGAGGCCCACCCGGTCTTGCAGACGATCGAGCCCGCCCGCCTGCGCGCCGTGTCGGTGAGCTTCGCGCGCCACGTGTTCGGGCGCTGGTGGCAGCCGCGCTTCGGGGCGACCTTCGCCCAGGTCGCCGACCCCCACGCCCTGGCCCACGCCCTGATCGCCGAAGACGCCTTCGAGCGCGCGGTGGGCGAAGACGAGACCGCCGCGGTCGTGATCCACGGGGTGCTCGCGCGCCGCGACGCGGGCACCCTCGCGGGCCCCGAGTGGCTCGAGGACCTGCTCGCCTACGAGTATCTGCTCGAGGTCGGGCTCCCGCGCCGCGCCCAGGGCCTCGAGGTCGACGCCGACGCCGAGGCGGCCCTCTTCGCCGGGCGCGTGCGTTGGCTGAGCGGCGGGCGCCTGGCGCGCCCGGTGGCGATCGGTCAGTTCGCGGTCGACGTGACCGCGCTCCGCGAGGGCGCCGCCCCCGACGGCGAGGAGTGCCCGCCCTTGGCCTTCGGCTACGACGCCGAGGGCGCGCTCGAGGTCCCCCTGAGCTACGAGGCCGCCGACGCCCTCGAGCTCCTGGCCGAGGGCGCCAGCGACGCCGTCCTCGACGAGGCCTTCGGGCCCGACGACGCCGCCGAGCTGCGCGACGTGTTTCGCGAGGTCGGCCTGCTGGCCTCGTAGGGCCGAGCGGCCGGCCTGCGCCTCGAGGGAGCGGGCGACGCGGGTGAGCGCGACGGCCCGAGGCGAGCTCGGCCCCTGCGGGCGGAGTCGCGAGCAGGCCCACTCCCTATGCCTCCGCCTGGACCCTTGCCGATCGCGTCGCTCCGCCGACGCAATGCAGAGGCTCGGGGCGAGCGCTCGCGAAACTGCGCAAAGGTGCAGCCACGCGCTACGCTTGGGGGCAGGAAGCTCAGGGGGTCGGTATGAACCACGTTCGCTTCGCGCTGCTGGCGCTGCTCGGACTCGGGCTGGCGCGCGCACAAGACGCGGCTCCGGTGACCTCGGCCGCGGTCGAGCGTTACTACGAGATCTTCCAGCGCGGGCAGAAGCTGGGCTACAGCAAGGTGACCTGGGCCCCCTCCACCTGGAACGGGCGCCCGACCCTCCGCGACCAGACCACGGTGGTCCGGCGCAGCGTGCGCAACATGTCGGGTTACAAGACGGTGTTCGAGACCCGGGTCGAGATCGAGCTCGAGCGCGGCTACGACGGGACCTTGTGGTGGCAGCGCACGACCGGGCAAGAGGCCAACCGCCAGACCGTCGACGAGCTGACCTGGACGGGCTCGGGCTACGTGAGCGTGAGCCAGGTCGTGGGTCAGCCCGAGCAGCGGATCGAGGTGCCCCTCGAGCGGCCGACCTTCACCGACGCCGAGAGCTTCCTCGGCCCCTACGTGCGCGAGGGCAGGCTGCAGGAGGGGCAGGTCCTCGACCTGCCCCTGCTCGACGTGCGCCGGCGCTGCGCGCAGACGGTCAAGCTCGAGGTCGGCGAGGTCGTGGAGGTCGAGGGCGAGGCGGGCCCGGTCCTGGCCACCCGGATCGTGGAGCGCGACCCCGAGACCGGCGCCCAGACGACGCTCTGGCTCGACGCCCAGGGGGCCTTCGTGCGCCTGAACGCGGAGGGCGGCACGAGCTACCGCCGCGTGACCCGCGAGCAGGCCGAGGACATGCCGGTGCGCCCGGCGGAGTATTCGATCACCACCCCGGCCACACCGCAGCTCGAGCGGCTGTTCACCGCGGACAAGCTCGAGGTCCTGCTGCACCTGCAGCCCGACCCCGACCGCGAGCAGCCGGTGTTCCCCGACTCGCCCTGGAGCCGGGTGCTCGACGTGCGCGGCGCGCCCGAGACCGGGCAGGTCTACGTGCTCGAGCTGAGCAAGTACGACGCCCCCGAGGAGGCCTGCGCGAGCTTCCCCGTCGACCGCGAGCGCTTCGCGCGCGAGCTCGAGCCGACGGTGCTCCTGCCCTGCGAGCACCCCGAGCTGCTGGCCGCGGCCAAGGAGGTGATCGGCGACGAGACGAACCTCAAGCGCGCGGCCTACAAGCTGGCGCGCTTCGTCTACGGCTCGCTGGCCAAGCGCAGCCCCGACGTGGGCCAGACCACGGCGCTCACGATCCTCCGCGACCGTGAGGGCGACTGCTCCGAGCACGCGGTGCTCTTCGTCGCGCTCTGCCGCGCGGCGGGGATCCCCGCCCGGCGCTGCTCGGGCTACGTGTGCCTGGGCTCCATGTGGGGCGCCCACGCCTGGGCCGAGATCTGGGTCGGGCAGTGGATCGCGGCCGACCCGACCACGGGCGAGGTCGGCGGCGGGGCGCGCTACCTGTTCTTTGGCTACCAGGACGTCCCGGGCAAGGGGCCGGGCGTGGTCAGCGGGCGGGTCACGGGGCGCATGCGCTTCGTGACCACCGCGGTCGAAGAAGACGGCCGGCGCTACGACCTGCGCCAGCGCGCGAACCACGCCTTCGCCGACAAGGAGGCCGGGGTCTACGAGAACGTGCTGGCCGGGATCCGGCTCGAAGGGGTCCCGCAGGAGTGGGAGGTCGTGTCGAGCGGCTCGAGCCTCTCGCTCAGCGCGGAGGGGCTGCGCGCGAGCCTCAGCGCCTACGCCGACCAGGGCGCCGACCTCTCCTCCTGGGGCGGGCTGAGCGAGTTCGCCGGGCTCCCCGCCTCGCTCTCCCGCCGCGACGATCGCGTGCAGGGCATGATCCACCACAAGCGCAAAATGCTCCGCTTCACCGCGAACGGGACGCCCGAGCAGATCACGAAGTTCGAGTACGTGCTCCGCCGCTCGCTGACCGCCCCGGTGGCCGAGGCCCCCGCGCCAGCAGAGCGCGACGCCGCCCCGGAAGACGGCGGGGGCGAGCCCCAGGACCCGCCGGCCGACGCGACCCCCGCCCCCGAGGCCCCCCGCTAGCGCCCCAGGCCTCCTGCTAAGCTTCTAGCCGACAAGGACCTGAGCCTGGCCGCGGATTTTTCGCGGCGGATCGGAGCGCGGATTCCCCTGTCGTGGGTGGGAGGACGAGCATGGACCCAGCGACCCACACCACCCGCGTGCTGAGCGAGCGCGCCAAGCGCGGCGAGCGCGAGGCCTACGAGGCGCTGTTCGCCCAGGCGGTCGACCGCCTGCGGCTCTTCGTGCGCCTGCGCCTGGGCCCCAAGCTGCGCGAACGCCTGGACTCGGAGGACGTGGTCCAGGAGACCTACCTCGAGGCGCACCGCGACTTCGCGCGCTTCGAGTGCCGTGACCGCGACGCCTTCGCGCGCTGGCTGTGCTGCCTGGCCGAGCACCGGATCCGCGGGCTGGCCGACCACCATGGCGCGGCCAAGCGCACGCCCCCCGGCGGCGAGGCCTCGCCCAGCGCCGCGGCCGAGCACCCCGGCGAGCAGACTGGCCCGGTCACCGCGGCGGTCCGCCAGGAGGCCCGCGAGCGGCTCGCGATCGCGATCGCCGAGCTACCCGACGAGGCCCGCGAGGTCTTGCTCCTGCGCCACTTCCAGGGGCGGACCCTGGACGAGATCGCGCGCCTGACCGGGCTCAGCGCGACGAGCGTCCGCCGCCGGATCGGCGAGGGGCAGCGCGCCCTGGGCCGGGCCCTGCGCGCGGGAGGTGACGCATGAGCGACTCGAGCCGCGAGCCCGCCGACCTGCTGTTCGAGCTCGGGGAGGAGCTGCGCCGCCACCAGCAGCAGGGGGAGACGATCCAGTTCGACGCCCTCGCGTCGCGCTTCGGCGTCGACGAGGCCGACGTCCGCGACTGCATGGCCGCGCTCCAGGCGCTGGAGCAGGCCTGCGGCGAGGACCTCCCCCCGGGCCCCGAGGCGCCGGCGGCGCTCGAGCCCCCCGAGCTGCCCGACGACTACGAGCTCTTGCAGGAGCTCGGCGCCGGCGGCATGGGCGTGGTCTACCGCGCGCGGCAGCGCTCCCTCGACCGCACCGTCGCGGTCAAGGTCTTGCGCCCGGGCGACCGTCGTTTCGGCGACATGCTCCACCGCTTCGAGCGCGAGGCGCGGACCCTCGCCCGTCTGAGCCACCCGCACGTGGTCCCGATCCACGAGGTCGGGCGCGTGGGCGACAACGTGTTCTTCTCCATGGCGCTGATCGAGGGCACCTCGCTCTCGGAGCTGCTCTCGCGCGAGCAGCTCAACCCGGCCCGCGCGGCCACGGTCCTGGAGCAGGTCAGCGACGCCGTGGCCTACGTGCACACCCAGGGCGTCGTGCACCGCGACCTCAAGCCGGCCAACGTGCTGCTCGACGAAGCCGGGAGCGCCTACGTCGTCGACTTCGGGCTCGCGGTGGAGCTCGGCGCCGAGGGCCTGACCGCGACCGGGCACGTGGTCGGCACGCCCGCCTACATGAGCCCCGAGCAGGCGCGCGCCGACCGCGAGCGCGTCGGCGAGGCCAGCGACGTCTACGCCCTCGGCGCGATCCTGTTCGAGTGCCTCACCGGCGAGCCGCCGTTTCGCCGGCCCTCCCTGGGCGAGACGTTGCACGCCGTGATCCACGACGCGCCCCCGCGCCCGCGGGGTCTGAACCCGAAGGTCCCGCTCGAGCTCGAGGCGGTCGTGCTCAAGGCGCTGGCCAAGGAGCCGGAGCTGCGCTACCCGAGCGCCGCCGCGCTGCGCGAGGACCTGCGCCGCTTCGCCCAGGGTGAGCCCGTCCAGGCGCGGCTCCCCAGCGGCTGGGTCCGCGCCCGCGCCTGGTCGCGACGCAACCCGGGGCGCGCGCTCGCCCTCGCGCAGCTTGCGCTGGTGGGGCTGTGCGCGCTGGGCTGGGGGTGCGTCGAGCTCGTGCGCTGGCGGCTGGACGTCGCGGAGACGCGCAGCCGGCGCGCCGAGGAGTTCGCCGCGAAGCAGGCGCAGGCGCGGCGTGAGCTAGGCCGGGCCGTCGAGCCGAGGGCGGCGCAAGGAGACCTGCGTGCGCGGACCGAGCTCGCCTGGAGCCACGCCGTGGGCTGGGCCTACGACCAGGACCTGGACCGGGGGCTGGACGAGCTGGCCGCGCTGGCCAAGGCGGGGCACGCCTCCGCGGTGGTCGGCTACGTATTCCTCCTCGAGCGCGGCTACCGCGTCACTCCTTACGACCCTGAGCGAAACCACGGTTGGTCCGACCCCTGGAAGCTCGCAGACGAGCGCCCGCTCGGCGAACGCGAGCCCGATCTGTGGGCCCGCGAGCGCGCGCGAATCCAAGCAGGCGTCGAGGCTGGGGAGGGCTGGGCGTCGTGGGTCCGGGGCGAGCTCACCCGGTCGCCCCAAGCCGCGGCCCACGAGCGAGCCGACGACCGGCCCCGACTGCTGGAGCTGGACCCCGAGCAGGCGCCGCTCGACCTGGTCGCCGCCGTCTCGAGCCCCGAGTTCGCCTTTAGCTGGCGCGACCCTTGGGCGGACTCTGGGCATGGGTATTCGACCTACGGTGGCCTCTACGTTCATGGACCCTTCGCCCAGGGCAGCTGGATCGCCCTGCGCAACCCCGCCCTGGTGCTCAAGCAGACCCTGATCGACGAGCCCCAGAGAGCCCCGGACCTGCTCGCCCGCCTGGAGGTGGCCTGCGACGCGGGGAGCGTGGGGGCGGCCGCGACCCTCCTGCGCTGCCTGAGCCAGACGGGCGCCATGGAGGAGGTCTTGCACCGCCCCCAGCTCTACGCCAAAGCCCTGGTCCGCGCGTTGGAGCTCGGCGCGGCAGTGGTGCCCTTGACTGGCCTCGCCTCCCCCGAGTGCCGGAGCGCGGCCCACGCCGCGCTCGTGGCCAGCGCCGAGCGCGGGGGGTGGCGCGCCATGCTGCTCCTGGCCTCCAACCTCGCCGGCGAGGGCTCGCTCGAGCTTCCGCGGGACGAAGCGCTCGCCGAGCAGTGGCGCGGGCGCGCGGCGCAGCGCGTCCGCGAGCGCGCGGACACTGGCGACCCACAGGCCATGCGGCAGCTGGCTGCCTGGCTCCGCTACGGCGACGCGGCGTTCGCGGTCGAGCGGGACGAGGCCGCCGCCGATCGCTGGCGCGCGCAGGCCAAGGCAGCCGAGGCCGCCGAGGCCCGCGGGAGCAAGTAGGCCTCAGTCGGTCTCGGCGGCTTCGATCCCGGGGATCGGCTTGCCCTTGGGCAGGGGGTTCTTGGCGAACACGTAGTCGGCGACCGGGGTCCCGCCGAGGATGTGCTCGTCGAGGATCCGCTCGCAGACCTCGGGGGTCACCGAGTGGTACCAGGTGCCCTCGGGGTAGACGACCATGATCGGCCCGCCGGCGCAGATCCGCAGGCAGCCGACCTTGGAGCGGTAGACCTCGGTCTGGGGGAGCTGCTTGCGGCGGACCAGCTCCTTGAGCCGGGTCTTGAGGTAACTCCAGGTCTCCAGGCCCTCGGTCTCGCTGCAGCAGCTCGCGCCGACGCAGAGCAGAATGTGACGGCTGTATTCGCCCACGCCCAGGGTGCCCGCGATCTGCTCCAGGGAGCGGCCTTGCTCGTTTCGTGCCATGGGCCCAGTGTAATCCGAAACAAACCTTTGGGCCCCTCGCGCGTCCTTCCCTTATGATCTCTGGACGGGGATCGGCGGGGGTGCCGAGCGATGCTTATGACGGTGGACCCAGAGCGCGGCCAAGACGCAGAGTTCCTCTTCGGCGAGTTAGCCGTGCGCTTGTTCATGATCACGCGCCGCGACCTCGACCGTGTGCTCAAGGCCCAGGCCGAGGCCCGCGAGGCCGGCGGCAACCCTTCCCTGGGTGAGGTGTGCGAGGGCCTCGAGCTGCTCTCGGCCGAGCAGGTCCAGGCCGTGCTCCGCGCCCAGAAGATCTACGACCCCAAGAGCGTCGAGACGCTCTACGGCCGGCTCGCGGTGAAGAACCGCTTCGTGAGCCAGGAGAACCTCGAGGCCGCGCTCGTGATCCAGGAGCGCACCGGCCGCCGCCTGCGGGTGGGCGAGGTGCTGGTCAAGAAGTCCATGATCACCTGGGAGCAGCACGAGTCGATCCTCCGCGCCCAGGAGCGGATCCTGCGCGGGATCGAAGAGTCCCGCGCCATGACCCGCTCGCACCTCAGGACGCCCAAGGCGGATTAGCGCTCCCAGTCGGGCGCGCCGTTCGACAGCCGGAGCAGGTAGACGCACGAGCCCTTCGTGCCCAGCGCGAGCCAGTCGCCCCTGGGCGAGATCGCCAGGTTGCGCGTCTCGCAGTCGAGCTGGAAGTCGGCCAGCCGTTCTCCGGTGGTCCAGCTCCAGGCGCGCAGCTGCTTGCGCTCCCCGTTGCTCACCCCGTAGAGGATCCGCGCGTCCTCCGGGCCGGCCACGGCCAGGGCGCCGACGCGGGTAGGTAAGTGGCTCGCGAGGGGGCTCTCCCCAATGCTCGGGGCCTCCCCGCCCCAGGGCTCGATCTTCAGCGTCAGGCCGTCCCAGGAGACCTGGAACAGCCCCCCGAAGACGCTCCCACACACGAAGGTCCCGGGCGCGACGCCGACGAGGCCCTGGGCGACGTTGTCCGCGCTCTGTTCGCCGAGCAGCGTGCCCGACGTGTCGTAGAGCCGGAGGGTCTTGGGCGCGTTGTTGACCGCGTCGTCTGGATACCCACCCCAGGAGATCAAGACCAGCCCCTCGACCCAGGCGATCGCCTGCACCCACTGCCCTCCCGGGGCGTCGACCCAGGGCGCGAGCTCGGCGCCTGGATCGCGGAGGTCGAGCCGGGCGCACCCGCCGGTGACCGGGATCAGCACCTCCTCGCCCGAAGGCGAGAGCGCGAAGTCCATGAACCCCGCCAACGGGGTAACGCGCTGGCCGCGGAGCAGGTAGCCCTGGTCTCCGCCGGCCCAGGTCAGCCCCCCCCCGAACCCCAGGCAGTCGGGGTGCCTCTCGGGGGGGTCGAGCTCGCGCAGAGGGGTGTCCACGTCTTCCCCGTCCAGCAGCCCGAGCCGCGTGAGGATCCGCAGCTCACCGGCTGGGGTGAAGGCGACCGCGCTGTGGGGTTGCCCGAGGAGGCTGATCCGCGAGCGGGGCGGCCGCTCCGCTCGAGGCAGCGGGGTCGCCGGCTCGTCGGTCGGGGTCTTCGCCCCGGAGCTCTTGGGGTGCGGCTTGGGCGCTGCCGGGAGTGGCCGGAGGTCCTCGGGCCACGCCCACAGCGCCAGCGCGCCCAGCGCCAGGGCCAAGCCCAGCAGCGCCCACGCCGCGCGGGGCCTGCGGGCTGGAGCGGCGCTGGCTCGCCGCAGCGCGTCCGCCAGCTCCAGGGCCGTCGCGAAGCGCGCCGCGGGGTCCTTGGCCAGGGCGCGCAGGCACACCGCGTCGATCGCCGGAGACAGCTCGGGGCGGAGCTGGCTGGGGGCCCGCGGCGCCTCCTCGACCACCTGCTGCAGGGTGGCGATCAGGGAGCCGCCGCCGTAGGGCGGCGTCCCGCTGAGGCAGTGGTTGCGCAGCGCGCCCAGGCCGTAGACGTCGACGCGCGGGTCGCGCTCTTGCCCCAACCCGAGGGCCTGCTCGGGCGCCATGTAGGCGGGCGTCCCCAGGA